>JAIRPZ010000079.1 GCA_031256755.1 Planctomycetaceae bacterium | reverse complement strand
ATCCGCACCGGTCGTCCGCTGGACATCGGCTTCCTTTGGAACCGGGCTTACGCTTTGGTGATGTCCGATTATTGGCAATTCTTTCTCGCGACTCTCGTTGCCGTTTTGTGTATGCAGATTATCATCCTGAACTTTATCGTCATGGGCGGACTGTTTTATTATTTTATCGGCAGAGCGAAAAATCAGCGGCGGGAAATCGGCGACGTGTTCATCGGGTTCAATCAGATGACCGTGCCGCTGATTCTTGCCGGTTTGATAACCGCTGTGTTACAGAGCGTCGGCTTTCTGTTCTGCATTTTGCCGGGCATTTATCTGATGCTGATATGGTACTTTGTTTTTGAGTTGGTGATTGATAAACATCTCGACTTTTGGGATGCAATGGAAGTCAGCCGAAAGGTTGTCCATCATCACTTCGGCAGTGTGCTGCTCTTGTTTCTCGCCAATAGTTTGATTATATTTATCGGTTTATTGGCATGTTTGATTGGTGTCTATTTTGTATTACCGTTTTTGTATGCGATGGCGGCATTTGCCTACGATGACTTGTTCGGCGGAATGAGTCAGCCGCCGCAAACAGAGTTGTCGTTTTAATCCTTTTCCATTTTCATTTTTCCGTTTTTTTACAGGAGTTTTCCGATGAATTGTCCTCAATGTCAGGCGGTCTTGCCCGATAATGCCATATCGTGTCCTCACTGCAAATGCCGGTTCGGTACACCGCCGCCGGGTTATGACGCAGCGAACACGCAAATCAGTTATATCATTCCGACCAATGCCACGTGGCTGTCCATTGCCGCCGGTTATCTGGCGTTGTTTTCGGTGCTGGTGATACCGGCACCATTCGCATTGATTGCCGGAATCCTTGCGCTGCTTGACATCAACAAACGGCAGGCACGCGGCGAGAAAATCGGCGGTAAAGGACGGGCTATTTTCGCGATTATTATGGGCGGACTGTTCACGTTAATGGCTGTTCTGATGTTGATCAACGCTGGTATGTGAATAGGCAGATATGGTGTCTCGGCGTACTGAACTTGCTGCTTTCGGTATCCTTGCGGTGATAACGGTTATTGCTGCGGTGATTTTATTACACCGGCATCCGGCAGACAATCCGTATTTACCGAAGTGTCCGTTTCATTTATTGACGGGCTTGCATTGTCCGGGCTGCGGGGCAACGCGGGCGGCGTTTTATTTGATTCACGGACAGGCAGCAACGGCATTCCGTTATCAGCCGTTGTTCACGGTACTGCTGCCGGTGCTGTTTTTTCTCATCTGCCGGCGGCTGTATGAACTGGTGTTTGAGACAACGGTAAAATTGCCGCTGGAGTTGCCGCTTTACCGTTTAATTGCCGTTGCCGTTTGTGTCTTCTTTGTGCTGCGGAACATACCGCTGGAATGTTTCGCTTGGTTAAGACCGCCGGACTTTTGAGGGAAAAAACAACGGCGGAGTTTAATGTTCCGCACAGCATCCCGCGCCGAGGTTGCTGCGGAGCAAATGGGCAAGCAATACGTTGCTTCCTTTGGTAACAACCACTTCGTCCGGCAGCACGCCCGCAAGAATTTCAACGTTCTTGCCGCTCTTTGCCCCCAAACGAACCTGCCGGACATGGAATATCTTCAATGAATTCGGAGCAAAATAATTCTTATCCCGGATAAAAACGAACTGTGTATCTGTTGTTGCCTGCACCGCTTCCTGCGGCACCACGACTGCATTGGGTTCTTCCCGAAGAACGATATGACCGGTGCCGAACATTTTGTCCCGGAGTTTTCCGTCTGAATTGTTTACGTCCGCCCGGACTTGCAGCGTCCGCGTCCGGCTGTCAATCGCCGGACTGATCCACGAAATCTTACCGCTGATCCGCTGATCGCCGTTGTCTGATACAAAATTGACGGTCAAGCCCTCGCGGATGTACTTCGCATCTTCCTGCCGGACATTCAGCATAATCCACATTTTTGCCGGATCGCAAACGGTGAAGAGAATTTTGGACGTGTCCGCAAACGTGCCGAGAACAATGTCGGTTGTCACCACCGTTCCGTCAAAGGGAGCAATGACCGGAATCAGGTTGCCGCTTCGGGAAGCCGGCGGGAGTAAATTCACCACGTCTGCCGGAATGCCCAGATAACGCAGTTGTTCGGCCATCTTGTTTGCATCGTCCGAATCGGCAAATTCCGGCACAACGAAACCGAAGTTTGCCAAATACTGTTTTGCGGCAATCAGGGCGACTTCCGCTTCCTGCAATGCCGTTTCGGCTTCGAGAATTTCCCGCTGCGAAATCGCCCCTGCTGCTGCTTTCAGCCGGGAAACGTTATCTTTCTGCGAGCGAACCTGCACAAGATTCCGCAGCAATTCCGTTTTCAACTGCCCGACCTGTGAAGCGTCAATCAACGCCAGCACGTCGCCGGTTTTGACGGAATCGCCGGTATTTTTCACAACAGCCGCAACGGTTCCCGGTGTTTTGGCAGAAAGCATCGCAACCCGGTTCGGATCAAAAATCAATTCGCCGTTGGTTTCCAGTGTTTCGGTGACGGGACGTTCAACGGCAATGTCAACGTTGATGCCTGATTTCAGCACACTTTCGGTCGTTGTGAATTGAATACGTTTGGAGTGAAGTTTATCCAATGCGTTGTTTTCGGGGCGGTCAATCATAGCAACGGCACTGACGGTATCGTATTTCGGCAGTTTCGGCTGATCGGCGGTCTGGGCGAGTTCCGGGTGATGGGTAACACATTCGGCAACGCCGTGATCCCGGCAAAAGCCGAAGGATGCAAGTTTCGGCAGCAAATCGGACTTGCATTCGATGCAAACGGATTCTGGAACGAGATGATCGTT
>JAIRPZ010000063.1 GCA_031256755.1 Planctomycetaceae bacterium | reverse complement strand
AAGAAATATCGTGCTGTTGGGAGCAGCACTTGGGGTTTTACCCTCATAGAACTCCTCGTCGTGATTGCCATTATCGGCATGCTCATTGCTCTTTTGTTGCCTGCGATTCAGGTGGCAAGAGAAGCCGCCCGAAAAATGCAGTGCAGCAGCAACATGAAGCAGATCGGACTCGCTCTGCATACGTATCACAATGCGTATGGTATGTTCCCTCCCGCAATGCTCCTGCAAGGGTTGAAAAACGGCGAGGACATCGCAACGTATACTTCCAGCGGTCCCGGCGAAAATGAAATGTGGTCTGACACTACTTGGTTTGGCGGCAGTTTTGTCGGCGGAGGGCAGAATGTCGGTACTCTGTCTTGTCTGGCTCTCGTGCTTCCTTTCATCGAACAGTCCGCTCTGCATAGCCGGCTGACAGATGTTCTCAATCAAGCCGACCAATCGGATTATCCCGGCAACGTAAGCGGCAAACTCAATTTGACCACTAACGTTTATTGTAATGGTAAAATACAGTGGCATCAGAGAGCGGGAACCATCATCACTCCGCGTCCGGCTTCTGTCGGCATTTCGACCTATTGCTGCCCATCCGACACCAACGGCAATATTTCGGCTTGGCATTATATGATCGGCGAAAACGATGAAAATGCAAAACTCGGAAAGTCCAATTATCTTGTCGTCAAAGGAAGATGGAATGTCATGCAGTTCTATTCGTGTGAGTACGTCTGCAACGGTGCTTTTGATGCAGACACGGACACGAATCCCAACAGCACGGCTGCATGGTTTCCGCTTCTGACGCATAACAGCACGTATGATACGGCAAGTTGCACAGACGGATTGAGCAACACCATTATTTTCGGCGAAGTTCATTCCAGAGGGGCGCAGCAAGGCGACTCTCTGGCGACTGTTTGGATTGGACAAGGCAACGGAATGGGAAAATTGACTCGTAAGGCCGATGGTTCTCTCACGGACAAAGAGACCGATATAAACGGCGGCGAACAGATTGAGTATTACCGGGGATATATGATTCCGACAGGCGCAACGTCTTGGGGGAATACCCGCATTAATCACCCGCTTGTCCCCGGTTTCGGCGATTATGGGGACTATGCTTCGAGCATGCATACCGGCGGAGCCAATTTCCTGCAAGGTGACGGCTCGGTAGTATTCATTTCCGAGACAATTACGCCGACGATTTATGCGGCGCGGGCGACAGCACGCGGCGGTGAAAGTACAGAATAGTAAGAAAAACATTCGGCTGCATTTTAATAAAATGCAGCCGAATGGACTCGTCCTATAGCGATTCTCTCACCTTAGCAGCATTGAGCCGTTATTACATAATCATTCACTTTTAACCTTTGATTCAATCATGAGAACAGTATTTTGCATTACACTTTTATTTTTCGTCACGCTGACTACCGGCTGCGGTGACAATAAGGCACCCGGAAAAGTGATGGGGACAGTGACTTTGGACGGTGAACCGCTGACGAATGCGTTCATCATATTCCGTCTGGAAACTGACGAAGGGGCATTGCCGTCTATGGGCGGCACCAATACATCGGGACGGTACGAACTGTTCTATGCCAATAAAAAAACCGGAGCAATACCCGGTCGATATAAAGTGTGCTTGAGAACAGGAGATACCGATGGGCGCAAACCCGAAAGGGTTCCTCCCAAGTACTTGAGTTTTTCGACAACTGATCTTATCTGTGATGTCAAAAAAGGGAAAAACGTTTTTGACATCACGCTAACATCGGACACGGCAGGACAAATACCTCCGGCACCGCCGCAAAACTCAAAATTCCGCAAGCCGCCCGGCAAAAATTAAAAAACAGAGACCGCTGTTATGCATCAGGCAACCGCACATCGTCCGCCGTTTGGTGCGGTTCTTTATGTTTCTGTATAAAACACGTCAGAATACTTGACGGCATGGAACGGTTCTGCCAGCCATGGGAGGACGGCAGTTTTCCATTCCGAAAAATGAGCGGACTGCTTGTGAAAATCAAGAGCCGTTTCATCGGAATACACTTCATAAAAGACGAACCGTGCCGGGTCGTCCGGCTGCTGCAACACATCATAACGGTAATTACCCGGTTCTTTCACCGTATTCATGGCATTTTTCACCGATGCCTCCTTAAACTGTTCGGTAAACTCCGGTTTGACGTGAACGTGAACGATATAAACAAACATAGTTTTACAAGTTCTATAAAAAGGTTGAGAAATATATTCAAGGAATAGTATAGCCGGAAAACCGAAACGGTCATCCGGCTTGCGCTGCCGCATCTAACCGGCAAATCTGAATACGGCACGGCTATTTTATTTTGCCAAAATAATATCCGCGTTTTCCGCAAATTGCTGTGTCTTGCCTTGACCGTCAATCTTGTAGTCAATCCACAGCGTTTTGAGCGTGCCGGGGTTAGGATCGCCGAACAAGTCGTTGTAAGTCCCAAGCGGAATCTGCCGTGAACCGTTAAATACTTTCAGAATCTTGTCCGTGACATCCTGCCGGCTGCTTTCGCTTGCCCCGTAGAACGCCTTCACTATCTCGACCTTCATTTTCCCTTTTTCGGCATCAAGTTCTTTCTGCAATGCCGCCCGTTTTGAAGGAAACATCCGGGCGATTTTCTCTTCATCAAACTCGAAGGCAGGCTTGCCCGTGATTTCCGTTGAAGTTATCGTCGGGCAAATGTAGGTCTCCACATAATTACAAACCTTGTCCAGCATTTCGACATGGCTGAACCCGTCTTTGACAAAATTGCTGCAATTGATGGTGCAGTTGGTCAGATCGCGGCACAAAACGGCGTTGTAGCCCGCCATCTTTAATGCCCGGCAGCCGAAAGGACGGCCAATCACGCAGATGTCCGTATGACAGCCGGTCATGATGACGTTTTTAATACCCCGCTCTTTGAAGAGACATTCGGTAATTTCTTTGCCGTCAACTTTGCCGTTTCCGGTGCCTTTGCTGCCGATCATTTCGACAAAATCATCGGTGATAAAATCGCGGTCGTCGATGATCAATTCTTTGATTTGCGGCGGCTGCTCTTCAGCCACTTTGGATTTGGATTCGCAAGGGAGCGTTTTTCCGGCACCGCCCCAGCCGACCGCATCTTTTTCTCCTTCAAATGCCAGATGCGAGTGCTGCCCTTCCCCGCCTTTGCCGTGAACCCAGAAGTCCCAATGACGCGGATTCCCGTAGCCCTGCCGGTATTTCTTTGAATTGGTGCGTGCAGGCAAGTGTCCGTACCATTTGTCAAACACATTCGCATCGGTACTGGGAGCCCAAACGATGATCATTCCTTTTTCCCGGGCGGCGGCAAAGACCTTGTTCATTGCCGCTGCCATATCTTTTTCTCTGGCACCGTTGTGATCGCAACTCTCCCATGTTTGTTTCGACCACATATCGCACACGATAATGGCGGTTTCTTTGGGATTCCATTTTTCCGTAAACTTTTCCGCAGTGCCGTCTTTGCTGCGTTTTTGAAGGTGAACCGTCCAGTCCTGTGCGGCTGTCCATGACTGGGAAACGATCAGCAGTGCGGTTGCCGCTGCCGATAGAAAACTGACTTTTACCATTAAAATATCCTCGGTTTAGAGTGAACAAACAGAAAGGGCATTGTACCTGCGGGCGGAGCCGATGTCAAGCCTGCCGCGTGGATCAATCACGATAACCGGAAACGGAGAAAAACATCAAGAGGGGGAAAATGTTTTTCCTACTTCGTCTTGATCGGAAAGTCAAACGTCTGCTTACCTGTTTTTGTAACGGTAATGCGCTGCTTGGAATCCGATCCGTATTCCGGCAGAACGGAGTCGATAATTTCCTGTATCTCCTGATCGTCAACCGTTATCATCCGACCGGTATCCCGCAGCCGGAAATGGTTGTTATTGTTACGATACGGAGTGTCATGGCTGTTAAAATTCTCAAGTTTGTGTGTGATTATTAAAGGTTGTTCTTTTCATTGATAATGGATAATTAACAATTAAAAAATGAGATCGGCTCTTTCTTGCTGCGGTCTGCCGTCTGCAATCTGCCGTCTCTCTAATTATTAATTTTCAATTCTCAATCTGAGCCGTCCGCATACGCCGTATTGACTCCGCCGCTGTGCCAACTTCGGGCGGCGTAATACTGATACCGTTCTGTCGCGTCAGCGGTACTATTCGAACCGAGTTGCATCGGATGCTTTTCATGAGCCGTTTGTGCCCAGCCGCGGACAATGTCGGGACTTGTCGTATTCGGCGAAGTGTAAGTATTGAAATAACAGCCCGAACCGAACCAAATCAAGCCGTGAAGGTCATTCGTTCCCGACGGGCTTTTTCCTTGTATTTTTTCCGCAAAAGCAAGCATGTATGATGATTTTAAGTTTTCATCGGAAGGACAAGTGTACACCGGAATACGCGTATTCCGAAACGTTTTCCTGTCTCTTTTTATTGCCGGAATTGCTCTTGACAGAATAGAGCATGATTTCCTACCATTGGGCATGGTCGCCAACGAACAGAAGGTTTTCGAATTTTTTGCCCAAGCAGCCGCTCAGTTCGCCGTGCCGTTGTTTCAACGGCATTATGAATGGGAACGTCCGCAGTGGGAAAGATTGTGGAACAATATCGAAAAAATACTTCAGCCGAATGCCGAAAATCACTTTTTCGGGGCTGTTGTTTATCATCGCACCGAAGTCGGAACCGGGTTTTCCAAATTGATCCTGATAGACGGTCAACAACGGTTAACGACAATATCAGTATTTCTCTGCCTGCTGCGGAATTTGGCTTTTCAACGTCATCAGTGCGACATCGCCGAAAAAATCAATTACCGATACCTTGCAAATCCTGATGAAAACGGCGACCGATTCCTGCGGCTTTTATTGCCGGTTAACAGCGGATATCAACGCCACTACCGCCGGATGATCGAACAGGTCGGTCACTATCCCGTACCTGATAAGGGAAATCTTCTGCATTATGCCTACCGGTTCTTTGAAAAAAAGATGATCGGCTTATCGATTGATGTCGAGCAGGTTTGGGACAGATTGGCAAGCAAATTTGTGATTGCCGGTATCATCCTTGATCCGAAAGATAATCCGTACCGGATACTTGAGCGTTTAGATACATGCGGAAAATCTCCGCCTTCTGCTGATCTGATCCGCAACGTTATCTTTATGCAGTTATCAGAGGACCCGGCAGGACAGGAACGCGTTTACAAAACATACTGGCAACCGATGGAACACCGGCTGGGCGGACAGCGTTTGATGGACTTTATGCGGCATTTCCTCTCCATGCAGCGGGAATCACTTGTGAGAGAAGGCGATGTCTGTGATCGGATGTGCGGTTTTATGGAGAAGTTCGGTCCGCACGTTCATGACTTGCTCGCAACGCTGCATTTCTTTGCACGCCTGTACGCAAAAATAATTTACGTTGAAGAAGAATTACATGACGGCATACGCTGCCGATTAGCCCGCCTGAACCGGTTGAACTATACGTCCGCACACCCTTTTTTGCTGCAACTGTACGGACATTATGAATCCGGCTGTATTTCGGACGATCATATGATTCATTCTCTGTCTGCACTGGAAAATTTTCTTATCCGCCGTATTGTCTGCGGCGTTCCGACAAACAAGTTACACAAGATTTTTCCGAGACTGTTCCGCGAAATACTCTGCCGGCAGTCCGAGAATTCTATGTGTGATTTTCCGTATGCGGTTCAATCGACTTTACGGCAAAAAGAATATCCCGATGATGCGGCATTTACAGCGGCTTTTGTCCAATACCGGTTCTATAAAACCTCCGGCAGCAACGAACAATGCCGCTTTGTTTTGGACATGTTAGAAAATGCTTTATCCGGTAAAGTTGCCGCTGCTGTTACCCGTTCCCATATTTCTATCGAGCATATTATGCCGCAAACATTGTCGGAGATATGGAAAACCGAATTGGGCGAAAACTGGGAAGCCGTTCATTCAAAATATCTGCACACTATCGGCAATTTAACGCTGACCGGCTGCAATGCAGAATTGTCAAACACGCCGTATGCAGAGAAACGGTCTGCCTTTCAGGCGAGTAATATCCGGCTCAACCGGTATTTTACAAACGCGGACAGATGGTCGGGGACTGCGATTTTGGACAGAGCGGATATGTTAGCAAAAATTGCTGCGGAAGTA
>JAIRPZ010000025.1 GCA_031256755.1 Planctomycetaceae bacterium | reverse complement strand
GTTTAACGGAACCGGAATTGAAAACGCGGAAGGATAAGTGGATGTACTTTTTGAAGAACTTGGAGGACTTTGACGAAATACCGTCAATCCTTCGCGAGCCGGTCTTTGAAAAGGCATTTTCGGAGGCGGAGTATTACCGGCTGTCGCCATTGTTGCAGGAACAGTATCAGCGGGACTTGATGGCGTATCGGGACAACGTCAACGTTGTCGAAACGGCAAGAAGAGAAGGTGAGGCGAAGGGCAAAGCCGAAGGATTAGCCGAAGGGACGGCGAAGGGCAAAGCCGAAAAAGCCGCCGAAGTGGCGCGGAATATGAAAGCGGAAGGGCTTGCCGTTGCTCTGATTAGCAAGTTGACCGGACTTCCGGCATCGGAAATCGAGCGGCTGTAAGAAAGACGGCAGTTAGCAGATTGCAGACCGCAGAAAGAAAAAGAAATTTTAACAGGATTTACATGATTTTCAGGATTGACAGGATTTTTTATGACAAAAATACTGCCCATCCGACAAGGACTCCTGTACAATTGCTGTCTAATTTTTTCTTGCTGCCTGCTACAGCCTGCAAACTGCCGTCTCTTTCAATTATCAATTATTTTCGCCCGACTTGCCGGTCGTCTGGCATAAGCAGTGCCGTAATAAATTACAATCCCGGCAGAAGTTTGTATGATATGCAATACTGTCTTTTCGTTGTGTCCAATCCGTGAAGCCAAAGGACAATATTATCATATAAGAACTCCGATGGTCAAATATTTGCCTCATTTTGTCGTTGCGGTTTGCAGTTTTTTATTCACAGTCAGTTTGTTTGCACAAGAGCAAAACAAACCACATTCGGCATTTGAAATATCGGACGAAACTGTTTTTACACCTGTCCGCCCTGTTGTGCCGTTGCCGGATGTCGTGAACGCATTATCACGCATCCCTCAAAACAAAGAAGCGGTCAAAATGCCGGAACTACAGCAGTCCGAAATCTTTAACGAAATTCATGGGAGAATGTCGTTAATACTGAATGAAAAGATTTGTCCTGACTTGCAATTTGTACAAAAACGGACTCTCCTGTATCAGATGAACATTCCCGGATCGGAACACGTGTGGGACTGCTCATTTACACCATTCAAAACCGGACAATGGAATGTACTGTTCGTCTGCACACGCGAAGAATTTGACTACGGCATATTTATATTCTTTAAGTCCGCCGATGAAATAAAAAATGCGGACAAAATAGCCGGTCAATACCAATCTCTTTTTACAAAAGAGTTTTTTGACTACAGTACTTCAAAAGAGAAAGAAGAAAAACAAGACCCGCTTGCCGGTAAAATTGTTCATAACGGACTTACATACGCAGGAAGATATATGACACCCAAACCGAAATTGTGGATTCATGAAACAGGTTTTTCTGTCCAATCACTGCTCTTCATGCCGTACATTTTCGACAGACTTGCTCTTGCACTGCAAAAAGACGGATGGTTTGAACATGAACGAAAACAAGACGAGAAAAAGAAAAAATCAGCAGAAGCGTTTACTGCCTATCAGAAAAGAATGCAAGAGCAAAAGGAAAACAGTAAAACCATTGTCCAGACAGAGGCGGGACGTGTGAAACTGATCGAAATGCCTGCATCCAATGACGGCAAAGCAGATTTCGATACTTCATACGATTTCAGGCAATATTAAAAAATCATCGTGGACGCGTTGTGTGAGCAGTACAGCCAAATCGGCAAAGCGCAGAAAAAGGCGAAGTACGGTTCATTTTCCAGTTATGGGCTATTTGTCGCCGACAAATCGTCACCGACCGGAACACGTTTTTTATCCTGCGCACCGCCGGAACCGGAATTGATAACTACTGCGGAATCCGCCGTATTAAAGAAATTATTACGTTCCGAAGATAAACAACTTCAGAAATATGCGATGCAAATCATCGAACGCGTTCATGCTCGCAGCACTCTGCCGGAACTGCATCAATTGGGATTAGAAAAAAACAGATTGCAAATTGTTTGCTGCGGGACAGCGATAATGCTTTCCGTTATCATTTCACAGTTTATCGTGTGCTTGCTTCTATCGGCGATGAGAAAACGCTTGCGGCTCTTAAAGAAATGCAGACGAACAAAGAATTAACTGCCGGAATGCAGGCAGATATAAAACTTGCTCTTGAAAACCTTCACTGGAAACTCGTTGCGGAAGGGCATTACGCGGAACTTCGGGAAAAAGATCGTCTTGAAAGGCGTAAACTTGCGCGAAGGGAAAATGTTTTTCGACCGGAATGATCCTGATCTTGTCGATTTGGACAAACAGGACCCGGAGCCGGTTTCGCCGGACAGTACACGGACAATCATTGACTTTGGCGACTTGCGGGACATTGATAAGGAATATATCAAAGAGCAAAGCCATGCAGAACCTTCGCAAGCAGAGAAACAAGCAGAACCGAAAGAGAATCATAACATTCGTAATGAGACTGTTCCGATCAATAAGGAAGCGGTCTTGCAGCAAGACGAAAAGCAGTCAACGCCGCACGTTCCGTTATTTTTAATCGGCGGCATTGTCATTGCTGCCGTGATTCTCCTTGCTGTTGCTGCCTTTGTGCGGGTAAAAAAACGATTGCGTTTCTAGCATTGCGGATTACCCCTTACCGTCTCGTCAGAGGCGGACTTGACGGCAGCGGCAAAACCGTTAAAATTCCTCCCGCCGGACAAAAGACCGATAACAACCCCTTTCACAACACATGTCCGGTGTCTGTAAAAACCTATGCCGAAAATTGTATTGCTCGATCCGATTTCCGAAGAAGGAAAAAATCTGCTCCGAAACGCCGCCGGTATCGAATTTGAAGACCGTATCGGTCTCAAAGGAGACGACCTCAAAAAATGTCTCGCCGAATTCGACGGTGCGATTGCCCGCAGCGGTGTGAAAATTACCGCCGAATCCCTCGAAGGCAATACCCGCCTCAAAGCCATTGCCCGCGCCGGTGTCGGCGTAGACAACATTGATACCGAAGCCGCTACCAAACAAGGCATCGTGGTCATGAATACACCGGGCGGCAATACCATTTCAACAGCCGAACAAACCTTTGCGCTGATTCTTGCTCTGTCCCGCAACATTGCAGCGGCTTATCAATCGCTGATCGAAGGACGCTGGGACCGGAAAAATTTTACCGGACATCAACTCGCCGGCAAAACGATCGGTATTGTCGGACTCGGACGCATCGGTCAAACCGTTGCATGCTACGCCAAAGCATTCGGGATGAAAGTGCTGGCAGTCAGCCCCTTCTTCACCGAACAGCACGCCGAAGAACTCGGTGTCACGCTTTACGAAAAACTGCACGATATGTTGCCGCTGGTTGATTTTCTGACTGTTCATACACCGCTGAACGATGAAACCCGGAATCTGTTCGGTCCGGCAGAATTGGAATGCATCAAAAAAGGTGCAAAATTGATCAACTGCGCACGGGGCGGCATTTATCATTTGCAAACCCTCGAAGAAGGACTAAAATCCGGCAAACTCGGCGGCGTTGCACTCGATGTCTACGAAGAAGAACCATGCACCCGTCATCCGCTTTTCGGTCTGCCGAATGTCGTTTGCACGCCGCATCTGGGGGCAAGCACCGAAGAAGCCCAAGCCAACGTAGCCCTTGAAGCCGTCGAATTGCTGATCGATTATTTTACCAACGGCACAATCCGGCAAGCCGTCAATTTCGGAACACTGGACGCAAAAACGCTCGAATCGCACCGGGGTTTTCTCAATGCGGCGCACCGGCTCGGTTTGCTGTCGGGGCAATTAGGGCTGGGCAAAATCAAAACGTACAAACTCCGGTACAAAGGAGATATTTCCAAAAAAAACACCGATTTACTTTCCAGCGCGTTTGCCGCCGGTTTGACAACGGCCATGATGAATCGGGAAGTGCATATCATCAGTGCAGTTCCCTATCTGAAAGATCGCGGCGTTGTGCTGACCGAAGAAAAAACAACGGAAGCCGGCGAGTTTTCTTCGCTGATCTCCGCCGAATTAGAAGGAGAACAGGGAAGCGTTTATCTGTCAGCAACGCTGTTCGGCAACTCCATGCCGCGTCTGGTGATGATCAACGATTTTCAAATGGAAGGATATTTGGACGGCAATCTGCTGTTCATTGATCATCAGGACAAACCGGGCGTGATCGGTGCGATGGGGTTTGCGCTGGGAAAATACGACACAAACATTAACAGTATGTCGGTGGGACGGACGAAAGAGGGAAAACCGGGCGGCTATTCGATTGCTGTTTTGTCGCTGGATGGTGAGCCGCATACGGAATCGCTCCGTGAAATCGGAACTCTTCCCTTTATCCGCAAAGTTGATTTTGTCAAATTGCCGTCGCAGGATCAGTTGCCGAAATGGCTGGGCTAGGGCATTTTTAATTGGAAATTGATAATGGAGAATTGAAAATTAGAGAGACGGCAGACCGCCGCTCTCAAATCAAAATGCTATCCGGCAAGGATGAAGACACAATAAAGAAAATAAAAAATGCTCTAAAACCGCATCGATTCGGCAAACGCCGTATGAAATTCCGGGAACGATGCCAAATCAAAATGCTGCGACTGCTGCACAAACCGGCGGACAACTTCGGCTTGAGACGGGTCCCGCAGCATCATTCCTGCTCCGGCAAGGGAAGTGTTGCCGCAGAATTGAAACTTTCGGAGCGGCAGCGGCGGTAAAAGTCCGATCCGCCGTGCCGATGCCGGACGGATAAACTGACCGAATCCGCCGGCAACATAAAATGTCTCCAATTCCTCCGGCTGAACGTTATTTTTTTGCAGCAATAACGTCATTCCCGCACGCATCGCACCTGCCGCTAATTGCAATTCCCGAATGTCCTGCTGCGTCAGCACAACCGGTTCGTGCGTTCCCGATTCGGCAGCGGAAACAAGTTCCACACTTTTCTGCTTTTCCGCAAATTGACCGCTGCTTTTGATAACGCCCGACTCAAGAAGAACAGCAACCGCATCAATCAATCCGCTGCCGCACAGACCGACAGCGGGCAAATTTCCGATGGTCGATATTCTGAAACCGCTGCCGTCAAGAGTGACGTGATCCACCGCACCCGGTACGGCAAGCGTTCCGCACCGGATTTTCGCTCCTTCAAAGGCGGGTCCTGCCGCCGTTGCGGCGGTGAAAAGTCCGCCGTCTTTTGCCAGCACCATTTCGCCGTTTGTACCGATGTCGAGGAAAAAACAAGGACGGCACAGCCCCTGTCCGGGATCGGTTTGCAGTCCCCGCGTGATGTTTTGCAGCGTTAACACGCCGGCAGTGATGTCGCCGCCGACAAAACCGCCGAAAACCGGAAATCCCTCGACCGTACTGTCCGGCGAACCGGCAAGACCAATACTGCGGCATAAAACCGGCGGAAAAGTTGCGGCAGGCGCAATATAAGGGGCTTCGCCCAGCGGCGAGGGATCAATGCCGAAGAACAAACACTGCATCACCGTATTGCCGGCAACGACCGCTGCGGAGACATCGTCCGGTTTTAATCCGCTTTTACCGGTCATTTCAGCGATCATTTCGTTGACGGTGTGAACGACCGATTGCTGCATTTCGGCGAATGCGGCCGGATTTTCCATTCCTTTCTGGATTCGGGTCATGAGATCATCGCCGAAAGCCCGCTGCGGATTGGCGCGGGCGGCGGTTTGGACAGCCCGTTGTCCGGCGAAGTCGTGCAGTTCGGCGGCAAGCGTTGTCGTGCCGATGTCGACCGCAATGCCGCAGGGATGAGCGGAACGGGCAGCGGGACGGAGAACGGGGAACGGAGAGGAAAGACCGGCGTATCCGCTGAAATTTTCGGTTAAACCTGTTTGGACAACGGCTTGCTGTTCATTTTTCCGCAGCGAGGACTCCGGCACAACAACGGTCAAATCGGATTCGGCTTTTGTCCGGCAGGCAAGAACGGTCTTTCCGTTCACGATTACAACGCACTTTTTGCAGGTTCCGGCACCGCCGCAATGGGTACGCAGGTCAATACCGGCAAGCCCTGCTGCTTCTTGAAGAGTTGTGCCGGACGGAACGGACGCTGTTTGTCCGCTGCCGTTTCCGCTGTGAAAGATAATGTTCACCACAAACAGATTGTACCACAGACAGAGGACAGGGAACAAGTCCGACCCTATGGGTATCCGCGATGATCTGAACGCACAGGAAAATACAATTCCTACACGGATGAAATTGCGGCATTGATGCAATATGGCGGTGCTGTGAAGACAGGGGTGCTGCGGAATCACAGAAACCGGCATAAAGAGAGTTAAAGCAAGTTATCTAATTTTTTCAATTCCCGGCGGAGCAGAGACAGCGTGATAAACAAAGTGAGTAAATCGCTGACCGGCATAGAAGCCCAAACGCCGTCCAAACCGAAAAAATACGGCAGAATAAGCAGTACCGGAAGGAGAAAAACAATTTGCCGGATCAGTGTCAGCGCAATGGCTGTTTTGGCGTCGCCGATGGCTTGAAAGTAACCCGACATCACAATTGCCGGTCCTGCCGTTGCCAGAAGACACACCGAAATCCGGGTTGCACGGCAGGCAAGCGACAGCATTTTCTCATCGTTTCCGAACACCGATAAAATAATTTCAGGAAAAATCAGCAGCACCGCCGTACTGACGACAGCAAATGCCGCAACCGCGTAATTGGAAAGCATCATGGCTTTCCTGACCCGGCTGAAATGTCCTGCCCCGTAATTGTAGCCGATAATCGGCTGCGCCCCCTGATTGATTCCGAGTATGGGAAAAATGGTCAGCAGCCAAATAACAAAAATGATGCCGAAAGCACTGACGGCAATATCGCCGCCATGCTCGAAGCCATGTGCTTTGCCGTAAAGATCGCCGTAATACATAATTTGCCGGAGTTGAATAATTTGAATCAGGCAGGTGACGATTTGCATAATAAACGGCGGCATTCCGAGCAGGAAAACCTCTTTTGCCAGTGTGCTGTTCCACCGGAAATACTTTAACCGCCATCGGAGGAGCGTATTGCCGGAAATGTAATGCCAAAAAACCCAACTTGTGGAACAGATTTGGGCGAGAATCGTGGCGAGAGCCGCTCCCCAAATATCGGTATGGAAAACAAACAGAAACAAATAATCGAACAAAATATTTAAGGCAACCATGATTAACGTTGTGAACATGGCGGTATGCGGTTTGCCTTCACTGCGGAGAAAACTGTTCACGCCGAAAGACATTTCGTGAAAAAATGCGCCGCAAACCATAACGGTCAGATATTGTTTGGCGTGTTCCATCACGCGGTCGCTGGTGCTGAAGAGTTTTAGCAAAGGTTCTTGGAACAATAATCCGAAAACCATGAAACCGGCAGCGAAGATGACGAAAAGAAAGAGAGCCAGACCGACAATTTGTTCGGCTTCCTGATTCTTTTTTTCGCCGAGCCGAATGGAGATGAGCGTGTTTGCGCCGATGCCGATGGTCATGCCGAAAGCGAGCATGATGGTAATGATCGGAAAGGTAACGGTAATTGCGGCGATACCGACTTCGCCGATGGTTTGCCCGACAAAAATGCGGTTGATAATGCCGTGGGAGGCATTGACAACGGTGGCGGCAATGGCGGGGATGGAGAATTCCCAGAGCAATTGTCCGACCGGTTTCTGCTCTAACCGACGGACTTGTTCGGCGTGATCCATAAAATTCCTGAAGATTTCTGCTTGACGGCTCTTTGCTCTGCGTCCCGGTACTGTACTAACAAACTCTCCATTCTAGACATTGCCGGCGGATTATTCAAGGGCAATGTCCCTGCGCACCGGTTCCTTGACAAACCGGACGAAAAACAGATAATAATGTTTCCTTTTCAATTTTTAGAATTCAAATCTTTAGAAAATCCATGAGCGGAAATTACGACATCGGTTTAATGGGACTTGCC
>JAIRPZ010000312.1 GCA_031256755.1 Planctomycetaceae bacterium | reverse complement strand
GAAATTATTTCTTCGATAAATATTCCTTGGGTGAATGTTGCCGGCGAAGTTGCCGACAGAGAGCAATTTTACCCAAACATCATTCCGACAGCAAGAGAGGAGAAAAAGAATTTTCTTATGCGTCATTGCTGCCCGAACAGAAGGCAGAAAAAACCACACAGAGAGCATTGATCAAAATGCGGCTAAAAACGTTGCCGCAGGGCAGGGGAGAGCGGGACATTTCACTCCGGCAGCATAACCGGATCAAGAAGGTACGGTTTGACCGCTTCATATTTTTTCCTGCCGATTCCCTGTACATTCATTAACTCTTCTTTCGCTTTGAAAGGAAAATGCCGATCCCGGTACGCCATAATATTGGCCGCAAGTTTCGGTCCGATACCGGGCAGCATTTGCCATTCTCCGGCCGTTGCCGCATTGATGTCGATCCGGCAAGCATATTGACGGCAGGGCAGGGCTGGTAATTCCGTTTGACCCGCCGAAAAATAAAAAACCGCCGTCTGTATTGCCAGCAAAACAGCAATCGTCCGCTGATCGCGGATACGCAAATCGAATCCGAACATTGCCCGATTATACCCCGACAGCAACCGCAAATGCCGTCGCATAAGACCGGCAATGTGAAATCGACAGCAGAATTTCCGTAATGCTCAATTCGGCGGCTTTCTTTGCCGCTCCGCCGTGCAAATGAACCACCGGCTTGCCCGCCGGATCGTTGATCACTTCCACATCCCGCCATGTTATGCCGCTCACCCAGCCGGTGCCGAGTGCTTTCAAGACGGCTTCTTTCGCCGCCCAGCGTCCTGAAAAATGCTGCACCGCATTTTTTCCGCGCAAACTGTAAGCCGATTCCAACGCCGTAAAAACGTGAGACGTAAAATGTTCTCCATGTTCGGCAAGCATCCGTTCCATCCGCCCGCACCCGACAATGTCTGTTCCGATTCCGATGATTTGCATGAATTGATCCCGTAAAGTCCGATCACCCGTACCGTACCGAATTCTAACACGAATTCCGCAAAATGTTGACCGGAAACAGCAAACGTTAATTTAGGAAAAATTTAACGGTTTTTCCGTCGGCAGAAGTCCCTGTCAACGTTCCCTTCCCCCTTTGACGAAAACAAAAGCGACGGTTTTAACGACTATGCGGATTATAACAGAAATGCCTGCTTCGGCGTTATATCAGATACTAATGAAAGTACACTCTCTCCTGATCATTCCGGTTTTTGCTGTTTGCTGGGTTTTAACAGCAATTTGTTCCGCGGATACGCGCGAGAATTGGGCCACTGATGCCTACCGGAAGAACTGCGATTCCGTTGTTTTCATACAGGGGGACAAAATTGAAGAAACCGCCGCACGCTCCGAAAGAACCTTTAACGGAATGGGAACCGGCATCATCATTGATGAAAGAGGATACATTGTTACAAATTACCATGTTGTTAAAGATATACGGAAAATTCAGGTAACAACCCGCGATCAAAAGCAATATACCGCCGTGATTGCCGTCAAAGATGCGGATACCGATTTGGCACTGATCAAAATTGTTCCCCGTGTTCCGCTCCGTCCCATTACTTTCGGACGTTCCCATGATTTGATGCCGGGCGAATCCTGTATTGCTATCGGCAATCCCTACGGCTACGCATTTTCACTGACAGACGGACGGATCAGTGCGGTCAATCGGGAAGTCGGCGTGAACGAATCGTCTCTTGTTTATCGGCTGGCTATTCAGACCAATACCGAAATCAATCCGGGCAATTCCGGCGGCCCGCTGATCAATGTAGACGGCGAAATGATCGGCATCAACGTTGCCATCCGGCAGGGAGCCGCCGGTATCGCCTTTGCAATTCCGGTCGATCTGGTGATGGTCACTGCCGCCAAAATGTTCGGCGAAATGGTCGATCAGCACCTTGTCCATGGCATTACCGCAACACAAATAGAAAATGAATCCAGCCGGTTTTCGGTCATTGCCGAAGCGGTCGAAAGCGGCAGTCCGGCAGAAACGGCAGGAATCCGGCAGGGCGATATCATTTCGCAGATCGGCAAGTATGCCATCAAAAATAAACTTGATTTTTACCGTGCGCTGCTCGGCTTAAAAACGGGTGATGAAATCGCTTTTACAGTGCAGCGGCAGCAGGAAACGCTGGATATTGCCGTTGCTTTGGATTCAAAAAACAGCCGTCCGCCGTTCAATAAAATGATTACGGCAAGACCGGCTGCGGCAGAACCAAAAACAGCCAGTCAGGCGGCAACGCCGAAATCCGGCACAATGACCGCCGCTGCACTGGACGAACTGGTTTGGGAAAATCTCGGCATCCGCTATGAACCGCTGCCGCTGAAAGATTATGAACGCATGTTTCCCGAATTTATGCAGGCATTTCCCGACGGCGGCGTAATGGTCAAGTCGGTCAGGGAAGACAGTCCGATGGCGAGAGGACAAGTTACGGCAGGCGATGTGATTGTCGGCATCGGAAATTGGGTTACCACGTCCAATAATGATGTCCGGTACATCGGAAAGATATGGTCAACATTGCAAACGAAAAATGATAAAATCCGAATTAATGTTTTTCGGGAAAATAAGCATTATTATTCGGAAGTTCCGCTCAAATAAAACAAAAAAGCGGGCAGGGCAGGGGATTGACTGTCCGACCGCCAAGTTTTTTCCCGAAACAGAACACTTTTCGCCATTTTTGTTTTCCTGCTGTTGACAATTCTCTTGTTTCAGTTATACTAGGATATGTACACGCTATGTCGGCGTAGTAATTTTTTTACCTCTTTATGAAAAGGAGAAATACCATGCGTACAAAAATTTTGACACCGGTTCACGGAATTACCGGCACAACCCTTACAAACGCTCCCATGCATAGTAAAATAGGCAAAAGAACGGGGGGGGGGGACAATCTGATCTCGCCGGGCATCAGACCGTAGACGGTAATCCTTCTGCTGCCGTCTGCCATCCGCAATCTGCCGTCTATTCTGCGGCATTCACTCTTATCGAACTCTTGGTCGTGATCGCCATTATCGGCATGCTCATCGCCTTACTCTTACCCGCTATTCAGCAGGCACGCGAGGCGGCAAGGAGAATGCAATGCTCGAATCACCAGAAACAGTGGGCATTGGCAGCACATACCTATCACGATGCAAATCAAACGCTCCCGCCGTTCGGAAAGAACGCCCCTTATCACGATTCAAAAAACAACACGGAGAGTACCGATGCATTTTCGTGGACGGTATGGCTGCTCCCGTTCATTGAACAGCAAGCCGTTGCGGACATGACCAAAAACAACGGAACGGCCGCCAGTGTTAACGGTACTTTTAACTACAAGAAAATGGGACCTTCATGGGACGTTAATTATCTGCCTTGGACGATAAAATTTTCCATCATTCTTTGTCCTTCGGAAATAAATCAGGACCGTACCGGTGCAGATTTCCCCGGAACATCAAGTTACCGCTGCTGCGCCGGAGATGAAACCTACGTTTATAACGAAAATGCATGGGCAAGAGGTATCTTTCAATGGAGTGAGGGTTTTTCGCTTGATGCCGCAACAGACGGAACGAGTAATACGCTGCTTTTCAGTGAATCAAAGATTTCGTTAAACCCGACCGATGCCCGCACGGCGATTGCCCAAATTACGAAAAATGCCGGTGTTCCGAATGCGTGTCTGGCTATGGTTACCCCCAATGACAAAACGAAGTTTATTACCGGTGCCGAGACATACGATCCCATCGGAAGACGCTGGGCGCACGGAAGAGAGTGGGCGTACTTCGCTTTCAATGCGACTCAGGCACCGAACACGGTATCGTGTTTTTTATGGAAGACAACTACGCGTATGGAGCGGGAAATGTCATTGCCGCCGAGCAGTTATCACTCCGGCGGCGTGAACGCTGCCCGTGCTGACGGGTCGGTCTCGTTCATCAACAACACGATCAATACCGGCGACCCGTCGAAACAAAGTTGGAAAGTTACCGGTCAATCTCCGTTCGGCGTGTTCGGATCCTTAGCAACCCGCGACAGCGGAGAAAGCGTGTCGCCATGAGGCGAAATTGAAAATTGATAATGGATAATTGACAATTAAAAAATGAGATCGGCTCTTTCTTGCTGCGGTCTGCCGTCTGCAATTTGCCGTCTCTCTAATTATCAATTATCCATTATCAATGAAAAGAACAACCTTTAACAATCAACAATACCATGAAAACATTAACAACGATTACGATCCTTATCGTAACAATAACAATCATTTCCGGCTGCGCCGGCGGGATTCACGTGTTCACGGTGACCGGCGAAGTGTATTATAACGGACAGCCCGTTGATAATGCGCTTGTGCAATTTGTCCAAACAACGCCGGACGGGCGCGGAGCGTTTGCTTCGACAGATAAGGACGGCAAGTTTGTCGTTGCCACGCAGGGCGCAGAGAAAAGCGGTGCCGTACCGGGCGATTATATCGTGCTTATTTCGAAGATTCTCAATGTCGATAAAAACGGCAAAGAATTACCGCCGCCGGAACCGAAAGAGGAAGATTATTCGCCTTATGCTGTTGCCGAACCGGTTGAACTTCCTTTGACGAAGAATTTCCTGCCGGAGAAGTACAATGATCGGGACGCAACGGACTTAAAGGCAACGGTCGAGCGCAAAGCCAATCATTTCCGCTTTGAGTTGAAGGACTGACATGTCATGACGGTGCGGCTGAAAAGATGAAGCCGGATATTGCCGGCGGCAGCCCTTGCTGAATAGGCGTATTTTGGACACGTTTGACAGGATAAAACAGGATTTTTTATTACAAAAATACGTCCGTCCGGCAAGGACTAAACAGACCGCTCTTTGTATGTTTCCGTCAGAGCATTGACCGTGTACCGGATTTGCTCTTCCGTATGTGCGGAAGTTACAAAGAAACGCAAACGCGCCGCCTTTTCCTCCACCGCCGGATGCAGGATCGGCTGAACATTTACACCACGGTCAAATAGTCCTTTCGACATTTGCAATGCAAGCATTGAATTGCCCAAAATGACCGGCACGACAGCCGTCCCGCCGCTCGTTCCTGTGTCAAATCCGCTGCTCTTCAATAATTGCAGCAATAATCCGCTGTTCTGCCGTAAACGTTCAACCCGCTGCGGTTCGCGTTCCAAAACCTGCACCGCCGCTAATGCGGCTGCACAATTCGGCGGCGAAATGCCCACGCTAAACACAAAATTCGGTGCCGTGTATTTCAGATATTCGACCAACTCTTTCGAACCGCTGATATAACCGCCGACACTGGCAAATGTCTTGCTCAAAGTACACATCCAAACGTCAACATCTTTCCGGTCAACGTTGAAATGTTCGCCGATGCCGCGTCCTGTTGTGCCAAGCACGCCGAGCGAGTGGGCTTCATCGACCATCAGCATCACTCCGTGCCGTTTCTTGACTTCAATCAATTTCGGCAAGTCGGGATAATCGCCGTCCATACTGTAAACGCCTTCGACAGCGATCAATACCCGGCGGTATTCTCCCCGATGTTTGTTCAAAATCCAGTCCGCCGCTTCCCAATCATTATGCGGAAACGGTCTCCGCCTCGCACCGGAAAGCAACGCTCCTTCCACAATACTGTTATGCGCCAGAGCATCGAACAAAATCATATCTTTTTCGTTCAATAAATGTCCGATAACCCCTTCGTTTGTCGAATGACCGCCGACCATGACGATAGTATCTTCGCAGCCGAGAAACCTGCTGATGGCGTTTTCAAGTTCCCGGTGAATCGGTTTGTTGCCGGAAACCAGCCGGCTGGCAGAAACACTCGTTCCGTATTTTTCGCACGCTTCAACGGCGGCCTTTGTAACTTCAGGATCGCCGGAAGTATTAACGTAATTATAGTTGGAAAAGTTAATATATTCCTTGCCGCTGATCATCGCGCGGTCATTGGTGATGCCTTCGTGAACGTCAAAAAACCGATTCAAACCGGAGTCCCTGATTAAATCAAGACCGGCTTTCAGGCGTATATATTCAGGAAACTTTTCGATACGGTAATTCTCTTCGCTGATGTTCGCCGCATCGCCGCTGCGGGGCGTTTCCGAATCACTGCTCGCCGCTATTTTTCTTGGACCGGTGCCGAGATAAATCAGAACCGCATCAAGAACCTGCTGGGCGGTGAAAAGTTCCGGCAGGATCGATTCAGGAAATTGTCCGCCAAACCGGTCTTCCAGTGAAGCGAGAATTTCCATGCGTTCCAGCGAATCAAGACCAAGTTCCGTAATGTCGGTGTCAAGGGTCAGATGAACGGCGCGTTCTTTGGCAACTTTTCGGACTTCTTCAAGGATAATGGCGGCAATTTCTTCTTTGGAAACGAGCGACAGCGTTTGCGTTTGAGCGGGAAGCATTTCTTTGATGAGGAGGCGTTCCGGTTTCACCGGTGCCGTTTCCGGCATAACCGGCTTGACCAGCGATTCTGCGGCAAACGGCTCGATTGTTCCCCGAACAAGGCGGCGGTGATCTGCGGCATCGGTAATGCCGACCGCTTCCGCCAGCGCATTTTCGGAGTCGCCGTCCTGCACAAAATTGAACGCCGCATCGCCGGAGACCCAGCGGGCAATTTCGGACTTGGAATTGATAAATGATCCGTCAAGAAAACCGCTGCGGCAGGCGTGATGCTGAATCTTGCCGCTCGACGTTTTCGGAATACTTCCCTGTTTGATAAACACGACGGCTTTCACAGGGATTTCGTGTTCAAGAGCAACGGCTTTTTGAACAGCGGCGAACAGCGGGGCAGTATCTCCTTTGAACCGGCGTTCCAACTCTTGGACGATCACTAAATGTTCGGCAGGAGCAGCCGGTGTTCCGTTTTCTGAATGTCCGCCCGCGGATACCATAAAAGCGGCACCGCTGAGCGGGCGGAAAGCGGAATCGGCTTTTTGAACGGTCATTTCGATGTCCTGCGGATAAACATTCACACCCCGTACAATGATCAGGTCCTTGATTCTTCCTGTAACAAAAAGTTCGCCGTCCGTCATGAAACCGAGATCGCCGGTGCGCATATAACAGAGGTCGGTTTGCCGGCTGTCCGCTTGCGGCTGCCCGCTGATTTTGGCCCGAAATGTCGTTTCGGTGGCTTCGGGGGAATGCCAGTATCCTTTGGCATTACTCGGACTATTGACCCAGATTTCGCCGACGATCGAATCGGGACACTCTTCGCACGTTTCCGGGTCGACCACGGCGATCCTTTCGTCCGGCAAAATCTTCCGCCCGCTGGAAACATAACGGACGGTCTTTGCGGACTGCTGACCGCTGACTTCCGCCGCTTTTCCCATCGACAATGCTTTGGCATCAAACGTTTTGATCACCGGTTTATTTTTTACGTAACCGCCGGAAACGATCAGCGTTCCTTCCGCTAAACCGAAACATGGATAAAATGCTTCGTAACGGAAACCGCACCGTTCAAATTTTTTCGCAAAGGACTCCATTGTTTCGGCAAGTACCGGTTCGGCACCGTTGAAAGCGACTGTCCAACTGCTCAAATCAAGTTCGTCCAACTGTTCATCGGGAATGTTCCTGACGCAGAGATCGTAAGCGAAGTTTGGTCCGCCGCTGGTTGTTGCCCGATATTTGCTGATGGCGGCGAGCCAGCGGAACGGCTTTTGCAGAAAAGTGAGCGGCGACATAATCACATTCGGTCTGCCGCAGTAAATCGGCTGAATGATGCCGCCGATGAGTCCCATATCGTGATAACTCGGCAGCCAAAATACTCCCTGACCGGTTCGGGTATGTTCAAACCCTTCGTAAATCATTCGGGAATTGTGAATGAGATTGCCGTGAGTGAGAATGACTCCTTTGGGGGTACCGGTTGAGCCGGAAGTGTACTGCAAAAACGCAATGGTTTCGGAATTGATGCCGGGCGGCTGCCATTGGTTTTCGAGACCGGATTCTATATGACAAGTTGCCGTCCATTGCAGGGATTTGAGAGAAGGTGCTTCTTCGATCATTTCGCCGACGCGTTTAAGAACGTCTTCGGTGGTGAGGGCGACGGCGGCTTCGGCGGAATGAGCGACGGATTGAATGCGAAGCATAGACCGGTTTTTTCGGGGCGGATAGACGGGAACGGCAATGGCTCCGGCGTAAAGGCAGCCGAAATAAGCGGCGATGAATTCGAGACCGGGGGGATAAAGCAGCAAAATCCGCTGTCCGAACATATTCCGGCTTTGCAGATAAGCGGCGATTCTGCGGGCTTTTTGGTCGAGATCGGCATTGGTCATGACGATTTCGTCATCAATTCCGTTGGCGAGATAGGTGAACGCTTGATGATTTGGTTCGGTTTCGGCTCTGTACCGGATGAGTTGAACCAGCGTTTCTGGTCCGAAAGGAGTCGCTTGAGGCACGGGGATATAGGGGTGACGAAAATATCGGAGTGCTGCATTGTAAGGGACGCAGGGCAGTTTGACAAGGTATGCGGTAAAATCGGTGCCGACTGGCGGCGGGATAACGGTAACGGCGGAGAATTTTTATGACAGCCCGCGGACAGGTTGACATTCCGAAATAAAGACGGTATCCTTACCGTATTCGGTCTTTTGCAGATGTTGCAATGATGAGTTTTGCCGTTGATTATATTGGTCCTTACCGCTTGCTGGAAGTGGTCAACCGCGGACAATCGTGTTGTCTGTGGCGGGCTTATGACGATGCGAAAAGAGAGTTTGTCGGATTAAAAACACTCCTTGAATCCAAAGTGCAAGACAAAGATCAAATGCTGCTGCTCGAACATGAATTCAAAGTCGCTGAAAAATTCGATCATCCGAATCTGATACGGATTTATCATTACGATAAATCCGGCAAGAATCCGTATATCTGCATGGAATGGTTTCCGGCGATCAACATGAAAACATGGATCAACCGCGGTTATGATACCTATTGCCGTCATTTGCCGCAAATTATGCTTCAAATGGCGGCTGCCTTGCAATATCAGCATGACAACGGCTGGATTCACCGCGATGTCAAACCGGATAATTTCCTCTTTGATCCTGAAACCGTCAGGATAAAGATGATTGATTTTGCCCTTGCCCGCCGCATTGTCACCGGCTTTATGAAGTATTTTACGGCAAAATCGAAAGTGCAGGGTACCGCCAGTTATATGTCGCCGGAACAAATACAGGGACAACCGCCGGAACCGGGTGCGGACATTTACAGTTTGGGCTGCACCTTTTATGAATTATTGACCGCCCGTCTTGTTTTCGCCGGAGAAACACTTGCCGACCTGCTGCATAAACATATTGGTACGCCGCCGCCGACCATTGCTCTGCGAAATAAAAACGTTACTCCCGGTTTTTCCGATCTGCTCAAAGCGATGCTGGCGAAAAAACCGGCAGACCGTCCCAAAAGCATGAAGGAAGTGATTCATTTTTTGCAGTCCGTTCCAATCTTCCGCCGCACTCCCGAAAAAAAAGACATCTGCTGATGCATCAGTCCGGCAATCCGTACTGCCGTTTTGAGAACGTCCGACTGCTGCCGCGGTGCAGACGTTCCCAATTCCCAATGTTTTCCCGAAACTCCCGCCCGAAACGCCTGTGCGCCCGCCGCCGGTTACTCAATCGGACGCACTGTCGTTTTGAACAACGCTTTATCTTCGGTCAGTTTCGCTTCGCTGCCGAAAACGCAGATATTGTTCTGCTTCATTCCGTCCCGGAACATCGGCGCAAATTGACGCAAATCCTCTACCGTTGTGGATAATACCTCGTCCCGTTCTTTTTGAATGTCCGCCTGCGTCAATCCTGACAGCAGCATACCGGCAACGCGCCCCCCTTTTTCCGCAGGTGTCAGCGGCTTATCCAACGCCCCGATCGTCGCTATCTTTGCCTTCGTTAATTCCTCTTCCGACAATTCGAGTTTCTCCAAGTAATCGGCAATGCCTTCGTAAATGTCCACTGTCCGCTTCAAATGCGGATCACGGTACGACCAAAGCGAAAACACACCGCTGCGTCCTGCCGAAAAGCCGCCGCCGTAAGCACCGCCCTGCACCCGGACATTGTTCCAAAGGTAGCCCGTCCGCAAAACATTCGTCAGCACCAGCATCTTGCCGGAATAGGCAAAGCCCGATTTCCGGTAATCCGCCGTTTTGACAACATACTGAACCTTTGACGGAATGACGACCGCTTCGTTTAACTGTTCCAGTTTCGGAATCTGCGGCATCGTCAAATCCGACTGTTTCTCTTCGGGGAATTTTGCCGCAAACTTTTGCAGCGATGCACGGACACCCTTATCAAATTGTTCTTTCGGAACCGTGACGAAAATTTGTCCGTTTGATTGTGCAAAGAGCGAGAAATGACTGTCGGCAAACCGCTGCAATGTTCCGGCAAATTCTCCGCTTTTTGCGTCAAAGTTCTTTTCGAGATCAACGAGGAATTTGTAATATTCCAAACCGTCGGTGAATTCGTGATACTTGTTGATCGGTGAAAAATAGGATGCCGACCGGACAAGCGGGAATGAACAGCGGTTGCCCGCCGACATCAGCGATTGTGCCATACCGGCACGGTATTCCTGCACGATTTCTTTCAGCCGGGCAGTGTCTGCAAACTTTGTTTTCGTCAGAATTTCATGAACGAGTTCGAGACCTTTTTCCAATTTCGGCAGCGTTGTTTTGACCCGCACCGAAAAATGGAGTTTGAACTTATCCGTTTCCCCTTCGATCGGCGAAACGGACAAGCCGGTGCCGATGCCGCCGGTGTGCATGTCAATTTCGGTATTCAAATCGGCGTAGGAATAATTTTCCGTATCAAATCTGCCGAGAACATCGGAAAAAAAGGAGAGCATTGCCGGCGATTCTTTCCAAGGAGTGAGTTCAAACAATATCGTTACATAAACGATTTTGTTCGTGTCAACGTCAATGTTGACGATAGGAACGGTTGACTTGGTTTCCGCAAACGGCACTTCTTCTGCTTTTTTATCCACGTCGGAAAGGGCGAGTTGCGGAATTTTGGCAACGTCTTCCGGTTTGTCCGGCGAGGATTGCCGGTCTTTCAGGATTTGCTGCTGTTTTTTGATGGTGTCCAATTGTTCCGGCGAAAGTTTTGCCTTAATTTCCGCAAGTTTTGCCGCCAGTTTATCGGCGTTTTCCTTTTCCAAACCGGGTTTCGGTTTCAGCATCACAAATCCGCGCGACGGATTGTCCAGCAGATATTTCTGGATGAGGGTCTCGAAATATAACTTGTGCGGCTTGGCATGATTGAGGTCGGCATAGAATTTTTGCAGCACCGGTTCAAACCGGAGATGTTTCAGCGGATCGCCGCCGTAAGCCCATGTTTCCAGCACGTTCATATTCAGTACCAGCCCTTTCGGATAACCGGAAACCTGAAATTCCCGAAGAGTGAATTCGGTGCGGCTGATTGCCCCTTCCACAATTTTTCGGTCAAGTCCGCCGTCGGCAAGTTTTTTGAGCGTTGTGTTCAGCACTTCGAGAAATTTTTCTTTCTTGTCGGGATCGGATTCCTGCACAACAATCGAAAAGCATGGCTGCAATATCGAACTGTCAAAGGACGCATCGACATCAAGACCGATACCGGCATCAAGCAAGGCACGCCGAAGTTGTCCCGCTTCGCTGTCCACCAAAATATAGGTGAGCAGATCCATACCGTAACTCCGCTCGGCATTATCGAGGTCGGTCGGCAAAAGATAGTTCATACTTAAAAACGTTTTGCCTGCGGTTGCTGTCCCTTCGTCCACCGCATATTCCGCAGTAATATCAATTGGTCCGGCAAACTCCGGCTGCGGTTTCGTTGCGGCATCGACGGTCTGTTTGCGGAACCGGCTCAAAAATTCTTTGTCGAGAAAATCAAGGTGCTTTTCGATGCTGCCGTTGCCGTAAAGGTAAATCAGCGAATTGGACGGGTGGTAAAACTTGTCGTGAAAAGCGGCAAATTTTTCCTGTGTCAGACGGGGAATATCATCGGGATTTCCGCCGGAATCGTTGGCGTAAGTCGAACCGGGATACATGGATTTCTGAATCGTCCGGTACAGTACGCTTTGCGGCGAGGAATACACGCCTTTCATTTCGTTATAAACGATGCCGTTGTAGGTGAGATTTCCTTCGGCATCGACTTCGTAATGCCAACCCTCCTGCATCAGGATTTCGGGAATCTTTTTCACATTCGGAAAAAAAACGGCATCGAGATAAACCGTCATCAGGTTCTGGAAATCTTTGTCATTCCGGCTGGCAACGGGATACATTGTCCGGTCGTCGGAAGTAAAAGCATTCAGGAATGTTTGGAGTGAACCTTTGAGCAGATCGACAAAGGGTTCTTTGGAGGGGAAGCGTTCGCTGCCGCAGAGAGCGGAGTGTTCCATGATATGGGCGATCCCGGAACTGTCGGTCGGCGGTGTCCGAAAAGCGATGCAGAAGACCTTGTTGTCGTCTTCGTTGGCAAGATAGAGCAGCGGCGCACCGGACTTTTCGTGCTGAAACATATAGGCGGTTGACTTGATTTCGTCAACGGTTTGCGTCCATTGGAGTTTCCAGTTCGGGTGCTGCGGGGCTTTTTTTTCGGTCATCGTTTTTGTCGGATTGGTTTGAGCGCAAAGGAATCTTGCGGCGAAAATTAAGGCGAAGGTCAGGGACAGGAAAAGTAAAATCCGTTTCATCGTTGAATTCATTGTGAATATCTGTTAAAAGTATTTCCATACACAGCCGGTTATGATAACAGAAAAAAAAGCAAATGCAAGACGGGCGGCGGTTTATTTTTGCTATTGCTCCTTTTCGGCAAAATCCTTATGATCCGCCCTGATGTCTTTGTGTCTTCGATTCCACGCCGGATTCGCTTTTTGCCTGCTGCTGGGCGGGTCCGGCTGCGTTGCGCAGCCGCATCATTTGCCGCCGGCATCGCCAATGACCGCCAATAATCCGCTCCCGGCACAACCGGAATCCGCGCTGTCCGCAGCCGTTCCGGTCGGTCTGGCAAGTCCCGATTTGTACCGCCCTTGGAATATACAGGAATTTGCCGTCCGCACACGCGAACCGAACGGCACCTACCGCTTGGTCTCCGATACGCAGCCGGTACCCGCATCGCCGGAATCCGTTCCGGCAAAAACTCCGCCTCCGCCGAGCCGTTTATTATTGCAAGACCCGCCGCAAAACCGAACCGCTGCCGTTTCTCCGGCACCGCCGGCAGTACGTCCCACGCTGCTGCAAGCCGTTGCCGGCGAGTTTAGACCCAGCAATCACCGGAAATGGTCGCAAAACCACGCCGTTTTACAAACGGCGGATTTCAAAGGCAATTGGGTTACTGTCCGCAATGTCCGGTACTCAAAATATGAGAGTGCCGAAAAGTACACAACCCGGTACTACGATGCAACGTTTAATTTAGAGGACATTCGGACAATCGATCTGATTATGGTGCCGTTTCGCGGAACGCCCCGGCTGGCACACGTTGAATCCAGTTTCGGATTTGCAGACGGCCGACAACTGGCACTGTCGATTGAAGCCCGGTATGAAGAAAACGAAAAATATGATCCTCTTGGGGCGGGACTGCGGCAGTTTGAACTGATTTACGTTTTCGCGGATGAACGGGACATGATCCGTTTGGGAACGGATGCTCACAATAACGATGTGTATATTTACCGTCTTAAATTTGAACCGAAAGAGGTGCGTGCCATGTTTGTGGACGCATTACAGCGTGCCAATAAATTAGCAGTCAAACCGGAATTTTACCATCCGCTCGCAAACAGTTGTGTCACGAATCTGATTGCGCACATCAATAAAGGACGACCGCAGTCCGTGCCGCGGGAATACCGGACAGTCATTCCGGGTTTGCTGGACAATTATCTGTTCGATTTGAAACTGATGGCGGTGAAGACGAAAACATTTAAGGAAACCAAAGAAAACGCCAAGGTCAATTGGCTTGTGGAAAAATACGGCGATCTCGAATACTTCTCTGCCGGTATCCGGCAAAATATGCTCCGGTAGTATCTGCCCCTTCCCCCCTTTCCGTTTTTTTGGATTGTGATAAAATTACGGGCGGTATGGTTTTTTCTCAAGATTTCCCCTCCAACAGCTATGTCCGTTCTTTCCTCTCTTGTCCGTATTGTCCGTAATTTTTTTGCCGAACGGGAAGAATCCCCCGAAGAACAGCGGAATAACAAATTTCACATTTGCCGGATCGAAGAATTGGAAAGCCGGGATTTTCTCTCCGGCACACCCATCGACAACGATGACATTTATTACGAAGCACCGGAAAATCCCTGCGATTCGTACATTGAATACAGTGCTTATCAAAATGCCGTCCCTCTGCAAACGCTTTCTTCGCCGCAATCCTCTTCCGCCCTGCCCGGTGTTGCTTATTCGGCAAATCTTGATGCCGCCGGAACTTCCGTCATCAATAACAGCAATAATCACTGCTACGAAATCACCAATACCGCCGCATTGGATTCGTTAACAACGTTTACTTTTGCCGCACGGTTCAACGTCGATTCGACAGCCGGTTGGCACTATATTTTGTGCCATGACAGCGAAAATAACAGCGGCGCGGAAGTGTTTCTGCGAATCCGGGACGGCAAACTGCAATTCGGTTATTGGGACACGTGGGAAAATCATTTAGCCGAAACGGATGTCTCGGCGAATACTTGGTACAACGTCATGGCAACTTATGACGGCACGAGTTGGAAACTTTACCTCAACGGCGAGTTAAAAGATACGGAAACGTACACTCCGGCGAATGGAATCGGCAATCTTGATGTCCGTTCTAACGGAGTGCAGGATGCGTGGTATGTCGGCAGGCACGGAACGTCTTCCGATCAGCGTATTTTCGGCGGGACGATCAGTTCTGTGGCAATATTGAACGGTGTGCTGGAAAATCCGGGCAACGAATGGAAAATCAATATTGAGGCGGAGCCGAATCTTACGGCGACCGAGCGGATGAGCAGCGTGCCGCAGGATTATGCCGAATTTTCCGTCACAAGAACGTATGCCTATGCCGGTCTGATCGAGCCGGATTGGTCGAAACAGATTGAGGTGGCGTTAACGCTGGATACAACTGTCCTGCATAGTGCTTCGGCGGGTGATTTTGCCCTGAAGTATTTCAATTCGTCAAGTCAGCAATGGGAATATGTGCCGCGTTCCGGCAATGTTTATACCGTAACGATACAAGCCGGTTCGGAAGAAACGCAGTTACGTCTTCTGCCGGAATTCGATTGGGAAGACGAGGCGGAGTTGTTTGATCCGTTCAATACCGAAGGAAAAACGGCAAAAGAGGACATCGGCGAAAAAGCCCTGTTCCGCATTACCCATATTGCATGGACGGACAAGGGAAACTGGAATGCTTTCGGCAATGATCTTATTGCTGCTGTCGAAATCCGGGACGGGGCATTTGCTGCGGTTATTTCTGACGTAGATAATGACGGCGACATTGACCATGACGATTATATGGCAAGGCATGGTGACAGCGGAGCGGACAATAATACCGGAACGCTTCTTCTGCGCGGCACGGGGGATAATGCCGAATATTACGCATGGATTGATGAACTTGCCGGAAGTTATGCGCTGATGTTTTCCGGCGAAGGGGGCGTTGTCTGCACGTTTGAATCCGACCACATTGACCAAAACAAAAAAGTTGCGGCCGGTATCGTTGAGGTATACGGCGTATCCGACAGTAATATTGTCGGCGGCGGGAAGGTATCGATCACGGTCGGCGACTTTACCGATTGGACATCATACAGCGTTTTCTCCATCATGGTTGATATGGCATTCAACTATGATCGTACAGATAACGACGGCAGTGATGGGTTAAATATCCGCGAAAGCGGAACGGCAAACACGGAACGGCAGGCACCAGAATACCGGGGAACAACGGATGCCGCGCAATGGCAACCTGTCCCTAACGGCGATTTCGGTAAGAAAGAAGTTCTCTATCTTGCCGATAAAGATGTTAGTGTTTATGTCCGCATTGTAACTTCCATGCAACTGCCCAATAACGTGGAAATTGAGATCGAGGCGAACGCGGCGGACTTAGCAATCGGCGGCTTGAAAAAACAGACCGTAACGCTAAACAATAGCGGCGTATCAACATCGTCCGCGAAAAACAATACATCAAAACAACTTGCCGGTGTAGACGGTTTCGTTGAGTTCGAGGCGAAGTCAAATACATTCAACGGCATCAACAAGGAAACCGGATCCTTCACGTTTAATGTCAGCAAGATCAAGGGTAAGTCCGTGGAAACCACGGTTGCTGCAACGACTGACGCAATAACCGTCTATACAGTGCTGGCGGCACCAAGCGGTGTTTGGGACATGTCTGACACTACGCTTACTCCTGATTACCCTTATCCTGCTGCCGACAATAAAATGCAGCCGTGGATCAGTGTTTTGGATTTGCTTACCGGCAATGGTTGGTGTAAAGGAATTACTAATACAGCAATTGCAAGTTCGAAAATAACGGAAGTACTCTATATGGGCGGCAAATTTCGTTATGAGCCGAGCGGTCCAATGGTTTACATCGTAAATGCAGCATCCAGTTATTTCAATTTAAGTTCATTCTGTAATCAATTAACGCATCCAAATCCGATTCCGGTTACAGTCGGTTGTGCTGATATGGCTTGGGGAGTTGCTATACTGTCAAATCTTCTGGGAGATAGTTTAAACGTAATGGTGCTAACAGGTACAACATCGCAATCTATCCCCAATACTTCACCGACACTGGAAACAAATGATATTATTCCTATCGGTACTAATCAGCCTGTTTCCAAAACATGGACATACCATGCGGTTGCGTGGCGTGGAAGTCAGATTGAAAACAATCCTGTCTATGATGCTTGCTTAAAGGTTTTTAATCCGGCAACGAATTCATGGGAAATTCCGACCGTCATGAATTTTTCGGGAGCGAATAGCTATAGTAGTTTGCTCGCTGTTGATCCGATTATTGCGTTTGGTTTTTTCAATCATGTGTTCATGAATGTTGGGAGGATTGACTAATGGCATACATTATCAGGATTTTTGCTGTTTTCTTTATACTGCCCTTTTTTTCTCTTGCCGAGGAAGGTAAAAAGGCTGATAGGCAGCAGCCAAAAACTCGGAAAGAGTTTCTGAATGCACTGCAAATCTCTTTACAGGAGCAGCCGTTTACCTATGTTATTATTGCCTCACCGGAAAGATTGCTGCCGGACAATATCTGCGGCAGGAAAAATAAACAGGAAAACTGGTATGGACTCCCCTCTGCACCGACTCCAATGCAATACATAGGATCACGCTATTTCGGTGATACTATTGCCGAAAGCAGTAATAAAACAGCCGACATCCGTATTTATGCGGAACCTCAATATGCGAAAAAAGCATTTGAATATTGTTTGATACCTGATCCTCCGATCGGAACTAGTGCCGCAATCATCAACATGGCTCGCAGATACGAATTGATCCCGCACAACAGGTTTTTTGCAGAATACAAAAATGAAGTTATTGGTAACTTTTCATACGAACGGAAATTCGGCTTATGGGAAGAGGATCCGAGCAATTATGTCTGCTTCATTCGCGGAAACTGTCTGGTTATATGTACCGGCTACTTTGATTTCGATGAAAAAACATATCTTCCTAAACGGTGTACCGGCAGTTCAGATCCGCTGGAAACGGCTTGGCGTATTGATCTGTACCTCAAAACGCCGCCGGTGGAAAAATTGAAAACGGAGGAGAAGCAAGAGTTAAAGACGCTGAATATCACGCTTCTATCTTTGACGCAAATCGATGTGAACAAAGAATACGTTTTGGATTTTCCCCGCCGAACCGCAAAAGGGGACACGCCGACCGAGATACGTCTCGTTGTCAGCAGCGGCGAAATCCGGCAGGTAATTGATCTTTCTTCTGATCAAAACAAAAATTCCGTTTCTCCGCCGCAAGACCAAACACAAAGAGCAAACGGACGATACACGGTGAAGTTTTTTAAATCCGGCAATCAGACCATTTCTTGTTACCATATTGATAAAGACGGCTGTTGCACCGCTTGGGGAGAACAAACCGTCCGCGTCAACAAGGAACCGGCGTGTTTGGGTTTAAAATCAGCAAAATCAACGGCAACGTCGGTCATTGCAACAACCGACGCAATAACGGTTTACACTGTGCTGGCTGCGCCGAGCGGTCCTTGGAATCCGGCAAATACTACAGGAGACGATAAACAGCAGCCGTGGGTTTCGGCACTGGATTTTGCTATTGCAACTGCTAATACGAAAGAGGAAACGACTCCGGCAGATGCACTCGCACAGTTGACGACGTATCTGCACGGCGGACATGGAATGACGTATGATACAGTGAGCGGAGCATCAGGGTTTGGAATGGGAATGGCAGGCGGTGCTTTTAAACTGACTGATTACATCAACAGGACAAGTACCACTGTCAATTGCTATGATCAAGCCGCCGCTCTTTATACATTAGGGCGGATACTTGGCATTAACGTTCAATACGTTTATATGCAACCATTCGGATACATCAATGAAGTTAATCTGGTCGGTGTTGGTCAATGCAACAATCCATTTTATAACAATAACGATCCCTTTTTTACAACAGATCCTAATCCCATTGTCGATTCAGATTGGACAATATCGGAAGGGCGATCAAGATTTGGCAACCATGCCTTTACGGTTTTGGCTGACAGCAGCAATACTGAATACGTGTATGATGCTTGTGCACTTACGATAGACGTTGTTCTTGATACGTATTTGTCCGATACGATTGATACATCAACTGATGCAGAGCAAAAAGCTGCCGGAACAGTGACTACTGATAAAAATGATGGAATTGTAACAATTTTAATACCCTAGAAAGGAAAAACATGATAAGGACATTATTGTTTTGCGCTACTGTTGTTGTGACTATTTGTATGTCGGGGAGTCAAGCTATGGAACCCGCGCATAATCCGGATTACTATAAAAATATTTATGTCGGTTCGGCATCCATATTGGAACGTAAGAATCTTAATACGTTGAAGCAACTTTACAGAATTGAAGAACATAAGCGAATCGTACCCGCTGGCAACTTATTTGATCTTCCCAATGGTCTAAAAATAATCAGTGTGAAAGAGGGAACATATCAAAAACACACTTCCCGTGGTATTTTTTTTCAAGGTAATGTTTTTACAAACAGTTCCAATGTATCTGTACCAGATAGTTTATGTCCGGTCTTGTTTGAAGTTAAATTTGCTGTCGAGCAAAATAACAATTCAAATTTATCTCTCGAAGTAACCTATTTTGAGGTGCTGAACGAGTGCCGCGACTATGCCTTGCTTAAAATTTGCAATAATTCAATGACGCTTGAAGCCAATGTCGCGAGTATGCGGCTTGTGAAAGACGATAAAATCGGCGACGATCTCTGTTTTATTCGCGAATCTGCGCTGTCGGTGACAGAAATTATTTTTATGCGTCAAAATACATGTTTTCATTTCCGCAACGGTGCAAAGATGAGCAGAGAAGATATTCTTGCTGTTGCCCGCTACATTGACAAGCGTTTTGTCGAATTGAATGAAGAATTGAATAAGCCGAAACCGCCGGAGAAAGGCAAACCGCCCGAACAAAAAACCGGCAACGATGAAAAGAACAACGGGAAAACAG
>JAIRPZ010000092.1 GCA_031256755.1 Planctomycetaceae bacterium | reverse complement strand
AAAGCAGCCGGTTTTTTCCCGATTCCTCTGCCGCAGGATTCGGGACGCAGTTCTAAACCGGCTTGCACACCTTTTCAATTTCCTTTTTGTTTTCCATTCTTCAGTTTGTCAGGAAATTTTTCGGAAACAAATCGGGTAAGCCGTTCCCAGTTAATCATTCCGTCATCGCAAAACTCCTGCGAAAAAGCAAGTGTGAATTTATTCACCACTTGTGCATACTCTTTTTGATACGACATGCTGCGTTCTCTGGCTCGGCGACCAATCGGCTTGATGATGTCAATAGACAATCCGCTGTCGCCGGAAATAAATTCCCAGAACTGCTGTCCGCAAATTTTCAAATAGCCGGGATAAATACGCGAATTATATGTCATAAGTCCTCTAAAATTGCACGCATTGTAATATCAAGCGTATTCCGAATACCATCGTCTATTTTGTGTAATACGGCTATCATTTCGTCTGTTGTCAAATGACGTTTCAAAATATCCGTTGCATAATTTTGGATTTCTTCCGCCGTGATAGAAAACACGATGTCGGTATCGTTAAATTCATGGTTTCTATTATAAATCATATTGCCTCCGATGGTCATCGGTGTGTCCATCCAAAATTTCCCGGCAACCACAGTGCCGCGAACCGCACACTATAACGTTCCTTTCGTGCTTGGAATTCCCTGCTGCCGGGGGTCGATTTCAACAGCCGAGCGCACGGCTCTCGCCGCCGCCTTAAAAAGCGATTCCGCAATGTGATGTCCGTTGCTGCCGTAGTGTACGTTCAAGTGCAGCGTGCAGCAAGCCGTATTCACAAAACCCTGCCAGAATTCATGCACAAGTTCCGAGTCAAACAGACCGATTTGCGGCGAAGGAAAACGGACATGGTAGACCAAACAAGGTCTTCCCGAAAAATCAACCGATGCGGATGCCAGCGTTTCATCCATCGGCAGCGTAAAATGTCCGTAACGCCGCAAACCGGTTTTATCGCCGAGTGCCGATGCAAACGCCCGCCCCAAAGCAATACCCGTGTCTTCAACGGTATGATGTCCGTCCACATGAAGATCGCCGCGGCACTGCACCGTCAAATCAATGAGTGAATGAGCCGCAAAAAGCGTGAGCATGTGATCGAAAAAACCTAAACCGGTCGACACTTCAGCATGACCGGTTCCGTCAATCTGCATGCTTAATGTTATCTGCGTTTCCTTTGTATTTTGCTGAATGACGGCTGATCGGACGGCTTTCATCTCCGGTGTTTTTTTCATTTTGAGCCATTCCCGTTCCGGGTATTATGCGGATATTCTAGATATTTTGCCGGAAAAATCAAGCACCGCCGCCCGTAAAGAACGCAGAATGCCGGTACTTGATGACGTTTTTCGCCGGTGTATAATGCCGTGCGTCATGCCGTTGCGTCATCTTGTTCTGAATGTTTCTGCATCCGTGTGCCATAAAAAGGAATACCGCTATGCTGCGTGCCGTCTTTATTTTTGCCTTATTACTTTCGCCGCTGCGGCTTGCCGGGCAGGAAAACAGCCGCAATCCGCTGAAAGACCTTGATGAAAAAATACCGGTCAAAACAACAGGCGGTATTCTCTTTTGGGGCGATGTCCTGTTTCTCGATGAATGGCACATTCAGAAAAATACCGCCCTGAACGTATTCCGGCTGCTGGACGGCGATGCCGATCAGCACGCACTCGGCTCGTTTGAGGACTGCAAGAAACGTCTGGAAAAAATACAGGCAGAAAAAGGGATTTTGCCGATGAACGGAACCGCCGTCATTATCATGCACGGCTTCGGCTGCAATGCGGCAGTGATGAAAGACCTCGCCGATTGGATGACCGAAAAGAAAACGCATGATTATGTCCTCAATGTCACCTATCCTTCAACGATGCAGTCCATTCTCGAACATGCGAAAATGCTTGACGGGATCGTGAAAAATTTGCCGCCGACCGTTAAACGGATTGATTTTGCGGCACACAGTTTGGGAAGTATTGTCGTCCGCCGTTATTTGAGCGGGCCGCTTGACGAAAAATGGCGGGTTCCCGAAAACCGGCTGAATGCCCGAAAAAATTTTTCGCCCGATCCGAGAATCGGACGGCTGGTGATGCTCGGACCGCCGAATAACGGTTCGGAATTGGCGGCGAAACTCATCGGCAAAAGTTCTGTCCGGCGTTTTTTGACCGGTCAAAGCGGCGACGAACTCGGAACCCGCTGGGAAGAAACCGAAAAAACACTGGGAATTCCCTGCTGCCCCTTTGCGGTGGTTGCCGGCGGACGAGGAGACGGACGGGGTTATTCCACGCTGATCCCCGGCGACGACGACGGCGTTGTCCGTACCGAAGGCACAAAATTAGAAGGTGCCGAAAAATGGATATTCTTCAATGTCGGACATACCGAAATGCTGGTTGATGAAAAGGTCTTTGAAGAAGTCCGAAAATTTTTGCTGCAAAAATAAACGGTACAGGATTGAACCGCAACGGTCAATCCGCGGTTGTCCTGCCGGCAGCGACATCAAATTCAGCAATACTCGGAATCAGCATGGCTGCCGTTGTAAAACCGAAAGCACCGCACAACACAACAAAAACCAGCAGATACTTGCCGAGCAGCATGGACGTAATCACATAAAAAACCGCTATCGGCAAACTAAACGAAGCCGTTGCAATGGCCGAAGAAGGATTGCGTGCGCCCAGCGTGACATAAAGTCCGATGCCGCCGCCCACCATAAAAGCGGAAAACGGAACCAACTGCGTTTCAAACGAACCACTGAAGGCAATCATAATCCAGATACATGCCGCTATGCCGACAAAAAGAAAAAACATTATGCCCAAACTCGTCGCCGTTGCGGTACGGGTATTATCGTACTGCATACCGATATACACGCCGACCATTGCCGCAAAAGCGTAAAGCACAATCAGCCCTATCAGCAGGAAAAACAGCGACATGCTGTCTAATGCTTCATACCAATAAAGATAACCGCACAGCGTCAGCGGAAACATGACGATCCATTTCATATTGTAAAACACGCCGCCGAGTTTGCCGAAGACGTATTCTTTCGGCGTAATGTCGCTTGCCAGAATCAGGTCAAACGTTCCGCCGTCTTTCTCCGATGTCTGCGAAGTAATGGCCTGCGCATTGACCAGCACAAGCGACAGCAGAAAAAGCGGAACCATCGGAGCGGCAAGTTGTGCAGCCGTAACGATTGTATTTTCCGCTACAATATTATGCAGCGTCCAGAAGCACATCGCAAAAAAGGCGAGAAAACCGAATTGGATGATCCAAATCCGCCGTCCGTATGCTGCCGTCATCATTTCCCGCCAGATAACCGGATTGTTCCAAACGTGACGGGTGCGGGAACGTTGAAAACGGAAGCAGGGAAAATGCGGCAAATGATTGCCGGATGTTTGACTCAACGGTTTTGCTTCTCCGTCTTTGGGTTCTTCTTTTATTCTCGCTTCTCCGTTCTTCATATTCCAATTTCGGACGAAAAGGACGGCGATCAGATTGATAAAAATAACGAGTGAACCGCATGCAGTCAAAAACGGGATCATCAAACCCGATACCGCCGCTGCCGGAGCGGTCATATCCGCCGCCGGTCTCGAAGCGGCAACGATTGCCGACCATGGCGAAAACACCGCGGACAACGGTTTTGCAGCAGGCAGAGATTCCCAAAGTCCGATCCAAAGCACAATCAACAGAATCGTTACCGCAATCGCCTGAAAGGTTTTTTCCTGCCGGAGTGCAACGCAACTCCCTAAACTGCCGCACGCCAGCATACTGAAAAGAGTGACAAGCATGACCTGAAGAATTTGATCGTATCCAACGCCGCCGAGCATCGCCATTGCCGTAAAGATCGGTATCGACACGGCAAGCATCGAAAGAATGTTGAGGAGACCGGCAAAAAGTTTTCCAAGAACGAGTTCGGAATTGGTCATGCGGGTCATCAGCAGAAGCGTGAGCGTTCCGCGTTCTTTTTCTTGTCCGACCGTACCGGCCGCAATGACGGCAGCAAAGAAAACGGCAAGAACCAGTTGAACAGGTGCGAGGAATTGAAAAAGCATCGTGCCGAAACGGGCAAAGTCGCCGGTGTCGGTAATGAGTTGAGTGCCGCTGACCACGAGCCAGGCGGTAACGATGAGAAGCAGCAGCAAACCGGCGTAAACACTGCGGACGATATACGTCCATTCGCGCCGGGGAGCGGTTGTCATTTCGCGGGTAAAAACAGGACCGATAAACATAGGCGGTGATTATATCACACGTACTGCCGTGAGCGAATGTCCGGCGGTACGCGTGTTCAATAAGAATAGAGCCGCTCCGGCATCACAACGACTATATCACGATGGACTGTTTCTCGAAGTCAAACAGGGCGACTTTGTTTTCCCGATGCGAGAGAACTCCCATCGACAACGGTGCCTGAACTTTGACTCCGATAGAAATCGGACACATCACTTCCTGCCGTGTTTTGACACATTCCAGCAGATTTTTCCAGAGTTTTGCCGTGTCGCCGTTGCCCGCCCAAGGAATGATGATTTCCGGCTTGCTCTTGTCCGCTTTGCCGTTCACCCAGGGAACAATACGGACTCCTTTGTATTTGGAGGCATCAGAACGTCCCTGAATCATCTCCCAAACCATCACGCCGTCTGTGCCGCGGATGACTGTGTCTTTTCCGTAATAATTGGAAAGCGAATTGGTCATCACCACACTCGGTCCGTTCTTGTAGTCGGCAATAATGTTGCACTGGTCGGGGACTTCCCGCTGCGGACACGTTTTCTGGTATTGAAACATTCCGCCGCCGCCGAAAACCCGCTCCGGGTAATCCAGCCCCAAAACGGCGAAAATCGGCGTGTATGTGTGAACCAGCAGGTCGGTGGACGGACCGCCGGCGTAGTCCCAATACAGCCGCCATTGGAAAAACCGCGAGATATCGAAAGGACGGTTTTCATTGGGAGAATGCTGCAAGAACCGTTTCCAGTTCAGGTCGGCACCTTCTTTGGCGTTAGGGTCGGGAATGGGCATTCTTTCGCCCGAATCGGAGCGGCGGAAATAGCCACATTCCACATGCACCGGTTGACCGATGACACCGTCTTCGATTAATTTTCGGATTTTCGGATAATTATCGTCCGCCATGTGCTGTGTTCCGACCTGAACGAGTTTGCCTTTTGCTTTGGCGGTCTTTTCGATTTCTTTGGCGACTTCAAACTGCGTCCAGTGAGTCAGCGGTTTTTCACAGAACACATCCTTACCGGCATTGATTGCGTCAATGCAGTGATAAGCGTGATGATGGTCGGGCGAGGCAATGCAGACGACATCCACGTTCTTGTCCTGCAAGAGTTCTTCGTGAGTATCGTACATTTTGGTATTGCCTGTTTTTTGGGAAGCGGCAATCAGACGGGGACGATAGACATCGCAAACGGCAACGGGTTCGGCGATTCCCTGTTCTTTGAATTTGTTCACGATACCGAGGTGGGCACCGCATCGGCCGCCGGTGCCGATAAAGCCGATGCCGATGCGGTTATTGGCACCTTGCGATTCTTGGGCAACGATATACGGAGCGGCAACGGACATTGCCATAACGGCGACGGTAATCAAAAACGGTTTATGTTCTAAACAAATTGTCTTGCCCTTTTCCAGAAAATCGTTAACTTAGCGGACTTCCGCTCTTGACAATGCTTCAGTTTCATATTATACTTGAATTGATTGTGTAACTTGAATTTGTGTTTCAGCGTTTTATCTCTTTTTTGAATTGGCGGATTGAGTGGAACAGCGGAAAATCACAGAAGCACCGCGGCACCGGATTGCCGCCACAATAGACGAAATTGTTGTTTCTGACTCGCAAAAAAGGACAAATTTGTCGTTCATCAGCGTTGCCGGAGATATGAATTGCCAAAATTGTCGGTTTAATTCCCCTTTTTTGTAAGTTTTTGTCCCGATTTGCTGCAAACAGACCGATTGGCACAATCTTTGCCATAAATGTAGTAAGAACACAGATTGC
>JAIRPZ010000009.1 GCA_031256755.1 Planctomycetaceae bacterium | reverse complement strand
GAAGATATCTGCCATAAGAACTGTCCGGCATATTTGAAAAGCGATGCAAAGTCCGATACAATAAAATAACAATGAAAAAGGCATTGTCCGTTTTATTCTACGCCTTTACTGTGCCGGTTTGCCTGAAATTTCACCGCTTGTATACAAAAATGAAAATTCAGTAAACTTTTCAATCATCATAAGGAATAGTTTAGAACAATTCCAATGATGACGGTGTCCGGTGATTTACGGTTCAATTCCGAACATACCTAATTTGCGGAACCGGTCGTACCGCTTTGCCGCCAATTCTTCGACCGGAATTTTTTGCAGCAGTTTCAATTGAGTACGCAAATAATGTTTCAGCCGCGAAGCCGCAAGCGGCGGATCACGGTGCGCCCCGCCCGGCGGTTCTTCAATGATTTCTTCAATCACGCCGAAACCGAGCAAGTCCTTTGACCGCATTTTCAGCGCATCCGCCGCTTTGTCTTTATGTTCGCCGCTTTTCCACAAAATCCCCGCACAACCTTCGGGACTAATCACTGAATAATACGCATGCTCCATCATGGCAATCCGGTCGCCGACACCGATACTGACGGCTCCGCCTGACCCGCCTTCGCCGATCACCACACAGACAATCGGTGCCGGCAGCATCGACATTTCAAACATCAGTTCGGCAATGGTCAACGCCACTCCCCGTTCTTCGGAAGCAATGCCCGGATAAGCACCCGGCGTGTCAATCAGGGTGATAATCGGCAATCCGAACTTCGCCGCCATTTTCATCACCCGCAACGCCTTGCGGTATCCTTCGGGATGCGGACAGCCGAAATTGCACATCTGCCGCTCTTTCACATCTCGCCCTTTATGCTGCCCAATCACCATCACTTTATATTCGTCCAGTTTTGCCCAGCCGGTTTGAATAGCCGGATCATCGCCGAAAAACCGGTCGCCGTGCAGTTCCACAAATTCGTCAAAGATCATTCGGATATAGTCGAGGGCTTGCGGACGGTTCGGATGCCGGGCCACTTCAACGGTTTCCCACGGCTGCAATGATGCGTAAATATCTTTTTGCACTTGCAGGAGCGTTTTCCGCAGCGCAGCCATTTCCGCCCGGACTTCGGCATCGGCGGCATTTTTTTTCAGATTTTCGATGCGGGCTTCGAGTTCGGCAATCGGTTTGTCAAAAGAGAATCGTTCCGTCGGCAGCATACAATAGGGGCGTTGACAAAGGACATTGACAACGAAATTTTCGTCATTGTACTCAAACGTTCCGGCATTCGCAAGGGCGCAAGCCGGAGAAAATTCGCCGTTTTTTTACCGTCCGTTAAATAAATTACCGGCTTCGGCAAGACCTTTGTCAATCCAGCAGTCCACGGCATCGGCGGCAAGTTTGACCGTTACGTCCCAATCGGTCTGTTCTTTTTCGGTAAAATTCATCAGCACATAATCGGCGGCATCCATTTGACCGGGCGGAGAGCCGATACCGATCCGCAGCCGCGGGACATCCTCCGTTCCTGCCGCCCGCAAAATATCTGCCAAACCTTTTTGACCGCCGCTGCTTCCGCCGCTGCGGAACCGCAATTTGCCGAAAGGGAGATTCAAATCGTCGCAAACGATCAAAATATCCGGCAGCGGAATTTTGTAAAACTGCACCGCTTCGGCGACACTGATGCCGCTTCGGTTCATAAACGTTGACGGAGCGAGCAGGCAAATGGTTTCACCGTTTCGGGCGGGAAATCTGACCAGTTCGCCGTGAAATTTTGCCTGCGGTTTTTCGCCGGCGGCGTGCTGTTTGGCGTATTCTGCAAGGACCATAAATCCGGCGTTATGCCGGGTATTCCGATACTTTGCTCCGGGATTGCCGAGACCGACAATGAGTTTCATAAGTGCTTATCTTAAAAACCGCCGCTATTGTACCGGTTTTTATCATCCTTGCAAACGGCAACGCCGCCGGTCGGTTTTCACCGCCGCTTTACATTTGACAACTCCGAAAGAGCATTTTACAATAACAGAGAATACCGAAAAGAAGCAAGCCGGAAAAAGGGAAGCAAATGACAGCGAATAATCTCTGTTCCGGCAGTATACCGGCAGGTATGATAGTTACGAGGCACCAATACCTCGACCTTTATCCGATACCGGCAGACAGCGAAAAAGTGATTGTCGGCACAATCCATCCGCACTTCACAGAACAATTTAAGATACCGTTCTTTTACGGCAGCAAATTAAGCGTTTGGCAACTTCTTGACAAAGCAAGCGGCGGCGGAATCGGACAGCCGATCACACTGAACAACGTACAGCGTTTCCTTCGCAAACATAAAATAGCAGTCAGTGATACCGTGCGGATTTGTCAACGCAAGTCAACCTCTTGGGCGGACAACGATTTAATACCGGTACAACTGAACATGGAACTGCCCGACCAGATACGCCGCAGCAATATCCGCGAAGTGCTGTTTATGAGCGGGTTCGGCAAAACGAATGCGTTCAAACTGTTTTATGTTGATATACTCGGCAGAAAAATGACACCGGACATCCGCCGCAGCCGACAAGTGCTTTTGGACGCATCGGTCTTCGGTCGTCCGGTAAAATTGACAATACTGTATTCGCCGTCAGGGGCAGCGAATATTGCGTTAGCACAAACAGAACTGTATCAGCAAAACAAATACAAGTATGCCGATTCGCCGACTCCGGTGTATGATTTCAAAGTTGATTATTACCGGAAAATGTTCGGACTTTAATGTTCTGTGTTTTCTGCGGACATAATCTTGCCGCCGCAGCGGGCGGGTGTTAAAATCAACGCTATGCTGAACGATACGGAACAGCATAGCGAGACCGCTGTTGACCTCCGCTTTGAACCGCGGAAGGTACCGCTGCTTTTGCTGCCCTTTTTTTATCAGCACGTCTTTCATTGGTTATCGACGTTTTTGCTCTGTATCAGTCTGTGTATCCTCATTGTCAAAATGGCTGGCAGAGCGGGCAACGACGGCGGTCTCGCCGGCGAATTCCGCCGTGAAGTCCAAACGCAATGGCAGCCCGCCGGCAACGCCAAAGTGCTGAAAAACATACCGTTCTTTACCGATGCTACGTTCATCACGATATTTTCCGAAACCGAATTTGAATACACCGCCCCAAACGGTAAAAAACGGAACGACATCTGCGGCAGTTTCATTCACCGCTTTGATGCCGGCAAAGAATATCCGTTGGAAACAATGTTCGATGTTTTTCCCCGCTATCGTTTGACGGGAACGTATTCTTATTTCTTTTTCAGGACGCTGTCAATATTCATTTTTGTCGGCGGAATCGCGTTTTTGTATCTGTTGATAATACTGTATTGCATCCGCAGCGGCAGCCGGCACATGCAACTCTACCGCTGCGGCGTTGCGGCGGTCGGAACACCGGCGGGAACGGAAGAGGTGTTTTTGCTGACACGGCTTTGTCATTTTGTCAGAGTGTTCATCGAATTTCAGGACGAACATGGTAAAAAGCATCGGTGCAGGCGGCTGTCTAGTAAAGAGGCGATGGAGAAATATTTTACGGAGCCGCTGGTCTTGATTTACGATGACGGCAAGCCGGAGCGGTGTTTGCTGGTGAGAGAGTTCGGTGCGAAGACGCAATACGATTGGGAGAAGCGGGCAGTGGTTTTATCGGCAGGGATAAAAGCCTACGGCTGGTTTATGTACGTTGTTGCGGCACTCGTATTGGCGGTCATTGTTTGGGCAACCATCAATATTGTGATGTGCTGATGCGGCAATTTTATGTTGTGTTGACGTTAATTTTTGTATTTCTCTGTTATGAACAGGGCAAAAAACTTTTATGGGACTTAATGCAGACCTGATAATAGAAATAGAAAATAAATTCGGCATATACTTTGACGAAATAGACAGTGTTTGGCTTAAGCCGGACGCAACTTTCGGCGGTATTGTTGACGAAGTCCGCCGTTTACTTGCGGAGAAAGCGGCAAGTTGTCCGCAGATATGTTCAATAACATTTTTCCGTCCATCCTGTTTGATGCTGTAAATCTTGTCAAAAATTATTCTTGTCCGATTTCTTTTCCTTATTATTTTTAGATAGGATAATAGAATAGGACGGGATATGTTTGACGGGACAATACTTGTTCACATAATTTTTGCTGCCCTGCGCCGGCAAGATTATTGAATAGGACTATTGAATTGAACTTGCTTTTTGTTAAAATACAGCAAAACAGCAAAGAGGTTATCATCACCTCTTATCATTCCTATACCGGTTCCGGTTTCAAAGAATAAAGGAGAATAAAATGGGACAGTATCTCGCAACAGGTTTGGTTGTTAAGGCAAGTTATCCGAAATCTATTTTACAGGAAGCAAAATGGACGCAGCAGGAGTTTGAAACATTCCTGTCGGCAAAAGCAGGTTTGGACTTATCGCTTTACGATATGTCCGAAACCTCCGGCTATCAGAACGAAGAATACCTTCGATACACGCTGAAACCGTCTGTATTGACCAAAGAAAATCTTTTGCCGTTTTTGCAGGAGTTCTATCCGCAAATTTATGACGGCAATACCGATTTATATGCAGAGACTCTTGCCGTTCTCGAAAAGACCGAAGACAGTCAGTTACCGGCATTGGCAGAAGGCAAATCGCAAGTTCCGTTTCAGTATGATGCGTATGCTCATCCCGACTGGTTCCGTTTGCCTGTTGCTTTTTATCCAAACGTATCCATCAACTATCACACGATAATGCTGGCAATGGACGGCAAACTCATCACCGAAGGAATCAGCGGTCATTTGCGGTTCTTCCGGCGGTGCGTGCAGGAACGTTTTGCACAATTTCTTATCGCCAGAACACTTAAGATTTATACGACCGGCTGATGACGCTATCGGTCTGACCGCCGGCAAAACCGCAAAACGGCAATCACGGATGACATTTGACGAAGACATAACATTCGGCGGCTTGATTATCCGCCGGCGGTATTTTACATGGCGTATTATTCTCCGTACCGTTCTGTATGTACCGGCGGACGGTACGGATCCCGCCTTCTTGTCAGTTCGGTTTTGAATACGCTGTTAGCAGTGCCGGCAGCGGTTCTGGTCTGCCGCGGCGGCAGTCAATTCTAATCATTCCGCTCTGCCTAATATCGGCGGGAGCGTCCGCCGCCGGCAAGAATGTCGGCAAGAGGAACATCGTCAGGATCGCTGCATAAATCAACCGTTCCCGTCCGCTGTGTGTTGTGCCGGCGGGTGACCGCCGGAGGACGGCTTATTTCTTCTGCCGACATGTCCGCAACCGCCTTTTGGAATAACATCGTTGCCGAATTGACATCATTCCGCCGGCACATTCCCAAAAGAGCAAGCACCTCGTCCGGGTCGGTAATTTCCGAAATCGTTTTTACACAGTCCGGCATTGCCGACACGAGAATCACCCGGTTTCCCAAACGCAAAAGATGAAGATGATGTTTCTGTGATAAATAAATCCGTCCGAGATTTTCAAACGCCTCCTTCGGCAGCGGACGGCTGCCTTTCGGCGAAACCTTGCGCAGAAAAGAAGCAACCAGAAAAAACGATGCCGTTACGATCAGCAAACTTCCGGCAACGGAAAGAATCGGTGTAACGGCAGAAGAAAATCCCGGCTTGATCAATTTATCTTTCCATTGTGCCGCCTGACTGCCGGATTTTTCGGACGCTGATCCTTCCGCCGGTTTTTTTTTCGAAGTCAGCGGTTTATCCAGCACGCTCTCTTTTGCCGGTGCTTGTCCGGCAACGTATTCGGGATTGCCGGCAACGCTGTCCGCGGCATTTTGCTCGTTCCGCAGCGGATCGGACGGTTCTTCCGGCTGTTCGGCGTAACCCTCGACCGGGCGTGCCGGACGGTCTCCGAAAGATGCTTGGACAACCGGTTTCTGCGGCAGCGGAAGTTTTGCCGCACTGCGGAGAACCGGCGATTCCGAAATGACCGGCGATGAGGGATTTTGAACGGATTTCGGCGGCGGCGGCAATCTTTCCGGTTCTTTCGGGATTTTTCGGCTGAAACCGGCACTAATTCCTTCAAGTTGCCGTGCTATAAGCGGCTCTTTGTCTGCCGGAGACGCAGCCGACGGCGGCGCAGAATAAGGGGCAGAAAGCCGGGATTGAGCGCATACCGGGCTGCCGGACAAAATGATACTGCCGAAAACAACACCGCCGAAAAATGAAAACCGGAAAAAATGTGAAAATGGGGACATCCTTGCCCTGATCTGTAAAACGGTTATCCGAAACCGGCGGAACAATAGCAATTCCCCGCCGGAAAAACAAGAGCGATTATCCGGCGGTCTGTTCGGTATCTGCGGCTTCGCCATCTGTCTCGTTGTCGTTTTCTTCCATTTTGCCTTTCAAAATGTCATTCACATGCTGAATCGCTTCAATCAGGATCGGCGGACTGATCGGTTTTGAGAGAATTTTTGTTACGCCGAGTTCCATCAGTTCTTTGCGTTGTTCTTCGTTTCCGGCAGAAGTGACAACGAGGACGGGTGTGCCGCTCAATCGGGGACTTGCCGAAATTTTACGCATCAGTTCGATGCCGTTCATGTTCGGCATTGTCAAATCGGTTACAAGAAGGTCTGCTTTGATGTCCTTCATGCGTTTAATTGCTTCGCTGCCGTCTGATGCCTCAAAAAAATTCGCATCACCGAGACCGGCAATTTCCAAACAACGCCGAATAAACATCCGCGCAAGGGCGGAATCGTCTGCTATCACTACATTTTTAATCATGGCAATTTTCCGTTTATTGATGTTATCAGACCGCTTTTTGCCGTTCTGCTGTTCCTTTTTGTGCTGCGTACGGCACCGGCAATGTCAATTTTCCTTATTGTCAATCTTGTAAACCCGTTTCTGTTTCTCTCCGTCCGCCGGCGGCGGTGCGTCATGTCTTGCATTTACAATTCCCAATCGGGTCGTCCGGGGCAGGACAGGACGATTCGACCGGTATCGTGATAAAGTGTTACGGTTCGGCTGTGTGAACCGCCGACATCTTCTGCGACCGCTCCTAATCCAAACTGCCACAAGACCTTTTTTGCCGCCAGTGCATTCCGTTTGCCGATGTTAAACGTCCCGTTAGGGTCGGCAACGTTGGCACCGCCGCACATTTTCACAATCAAATTTGACGGTTTGGAGAGCATCCCCGCCGTTTTTTTCATCAATTCGATCAGTGCCGGAATACCGGTATCTGCAAAATAGCCCGGCAATTGTTTGGCTCGGTCCGGTGAAACATTCGATTCCGGCAGTGCAATATGATCCATTCCGACGCAGCGTGTACCGCGGTCAAGGATCATCACGGCAACACAGGAACCGAGAGCCATTGTTCGAATTATGCCTCCCTGTTCTTTTGTTGCGCCGTAATCACCGACTCCGAGCATAATCCGGGCGGACGTATTGGGCTGCAATACCATTACCAAACCATTGCTAAATCCGGCATCGGCTGCCGGCTTACCTTACGGATTTCCTTATTCTACACTTTTTCGGAAAAAATACCATACCGCCGGAAGATAAAATTTATCCGGTAAACCGTCCGGCAGGACTGTCCGCTGTTTTCTTAATTTTGATAGAGTGAAATCAATGACATTTTTCCTCTTTTTTATTTCGGCGGACACACCGGACGTTGTTGCCTCACCAGACCGTTCCGGCAAATAATGTTATGTTTCATTGCGGATATTGAGCCGGTTCTTGTTTTTCCGGTGCTGTGCCTTTGTTTGCGGTCTCTGCATCGGAGAAATATATTTGGCGATGACCGCAT
>JAIRPZ010000335.1 GCA_031256755.1 Planctomycetaceae bacterium | reverse complement strand
GAGAACAAACGGTCTTTTCGCAAATGCGGAATGTAACGGTCGGTTCTGCGGAGGAATTCCGTGTCAAGCCGCCGAATGAGGATTTATTGAAACAAATAGCGAAGCGTACCGGCGGAATCTACCAGCCGAAGCCGGAAGAACTTTTGCTTGCCGGCGGACGCAGCGGAACTCAAATCATTCCGCTTTGGCAATGGCTTCTTGCGGCGGCGATGGTGCTTTTTACGGCCGATGTTTTTCTGCGGAGAGTTTGGGGACATCTCCGATACGCCTGACCGAAGATGTCTGAACGCCGGCAGATACCGTCTTTTCACTTGCTTATCCGAGAATCTGTTTCAAATCCTCATCCGGCGAAGTTATCGGCGCAATGCCGAATGTATCAACTAATATGTTTAAGATATTAGTTGATAAAAATGCCGGAAGAGACGGTCCCAACCTGATATTTTTTATGCCAAGCGACAGCAGCGTCAGCAAAATGCAAACCGCCTTTTGTTCATACCACGACAAAATCAGCGATAACGGCAAACCGTTCACGTCCGTATCAAACGCTTCCGCCAATGCCGCAGCAATCCGAATTGCTGAATATGCGTCATTACACTGCCCGATGTCCAATAACCGCGGCAGTGCTGTTGTTTCATCAATGTCAATGCTGCCGAAAGAGTGTTTATGAAAACGGTATTTCCCGCAGGCAAGAGTGAGAATGACGCAGTCCTGCGGAATCTTTTCCGCAAGTTCCGTGTAGTAATTACGCCCGCTTTTCGCCCCGTCGCAGCCGCCGATGAGAAAGAAGTGCCGAATCTTTCCCGCTTTCACCGCCGCAATCACTTTGTCCGCAATGCCGAGAACCGCATGGTGTCCGAAACCGGTCAGCACGGTTTGTTCCTGTTCATCCGCCGCAAATCCGCTCTCTTGCAATGCCGCTTCAATGACCGGCGTAAAATCTTTCGGCTTGCCGGATATTCTGTCAGGAATGTGTTTGACACCGTTCCACGCAACACATCCCGTTGTGAAAATCCTGTGCGCATAACTAATAGGATTTTGGATGCAGTTTGTCGTCATGAGAATAGCACCGGGGAAAACGGCGAACTCCTTTTCCTGATTCTGCCACGCCGAACCGTAATTGCCGGCAAGATGCGGATACTTTTTTAACTGCGGATAACCGTGCGCAGGCAGCATTTCCCCGTGTGTGTAAACGTTAATGCCTTTGCCGCCGGTTTGAATCAGCAATTCTTCGAGGTCAAGCAAATCATGTCCCGAAACGAGAATCGCCTTCCCTGCCTTCGGCGTAATACGGACTGCCGCCGGAACAGGGTGTCCGAAATGTTCCGTGTTGCCCGCATCAAGCAATTCCATCGCTTTGAAATTGATTTGTCCGCATTCCTTATTCAGCGCAAGCAACTCATCCGCCGCTGCCATGTTTTGCGCTAACACCGCCAATGCTTTCGCAAAAAACGCATACACGGCATCATCTTCCTTGCCGAGAATCAAAGCGTGACAGGCGTATGCCGCCGTGCCTTTGATACCGTAAAGCAGCAGTTCCCGCAGCGAATGAATATCTTCGTCGAGCGTTTCCCGCAGGATTTTCGGCGGCAACGCCGCACCGGTTTCATGTTGCAGCCGGCTGCGGAGTTCCTGTGCCTGCCGTAAAAGTTCGGATAAACGGTTATCGTCAAAGTTGACGTTAGTAACCGTTGCGAAAAGCAACTCCAGCGTTAACCGGTCGGCAGCCGTATCTTTCTTTCCGTTTTGCCGGAGAGCGTGATTGCATACAGCCATCTCCTTGACGGTTTGGACGATTTCGTCCTGTAAAGCGGACGTTGACGGCAATTTGCCGCAAACGCCTTTGACGGTGCATCCCTTGCAGGATGCGGTTTGTTCACATTGGAAACAGAACATAGACATCGAAATTCTCCTTGTGGTGATAAACGAGCCGCCGCAGAAATGTCCATGCGGCTAAAACTGATATTATTTTAGTATTAGTTAGAAAAGTGTCAAGCCCCCGTCAGGAACCGCCGGAAAGAAAAAACAGCGGCTGCCGCTTTTGCCTTTTCCCTTGATGCCGCAGCGGGCGGCTGCGATAATACCGCTATGCGATAATACCGTTATAATATCCGCCGGACAAAACAAATAAACGTCAACAAACAACGCCGGACTGCCGCACGAAACCGCCGATGAAAATGAAATCCTTCTTAAATACCAAACGTCCGCCGCTTGACATTTACCGCACTGCCGATGCGGTCTTCGTTCATCGTTTGCCTGCTCTGTATCGTCTCCGGCAAAACCTGTTACGGACACTGTCCCCTGTTTCTCTGCCGCTTTTTGCAGTGATGCTTACCATGCTGGTGTTCCGACCCGTTCCTGTTGTTGTGCCGGACGACATTATCTTTTGTTTCGTTTTTGCAGTAATAATGCCGCTGGTTCCCCTTTTGTTAGGCTTTCTTCAAAAAGAGCAATATCTGCTCCGCATTGATTCGGAAAAAATCACGAAAACAACTTGGTTTTTCGGCAAGGGTTCTACGAAAAGTATCAAACGTCCTGAAAATCTAAACCTGTTTTATAAACCGCAAATCGGCTGGTATTTTGAACCGGCAAAATTCACCTTGTCATTCGGCGCAGCAGATTGGGAAATCACTTCACTGCGCAAAGTGCTGGACGAATTTGAAAAAGAAGTGCCGCCGTCAAAACATGCTGCGGGAGTCAATATCCCCCTCCCCGAACCGGGGCGTTCCGTTCTCGAAACGATGCAGTACAACGGCAAACCGCTGTTGAAGTTGCCGGGTACGGTTGCGGAAACACCGTCAAATGGAACCGGCGAAATCACGGTGCTTTGTCCGCGGTGCAATGCGGCAGTACCGCAAACAAATATCCGCAGCGGTGATGCGGCGGATTCGGATGTTGTGACCGCGTGTTCCGCTTGCGGGACTGCATTTGAAGTGAACGGGCTGAAATTCCATACTCCGCCGAAACGATGCCGGGCAGCGTTCACCGAAGACGAAACCGGTCTGCACCTGCATTATAAACCGCGTTTCGTCAACATCATGACCGCCTGTTATGCGTACTTTGTCTTTGTGTCGGTGTTCTCCTTCGGCTTGATATTTGCCGGCATTTCTGAATGTTCATGGCAAAAAGTCATAGAAATAACCGCCGGCAATGCGGAACTGCGGCAAGCGGCAATGATGTTCATCGGTCTCCATTTCGTTTGTATTGCTGCCGTGCTTTGGACAACCTTCACGCAGCGGTTCATCGACTTTGATAAAGAAACGGTGCGGTTTCGTCTTCGCTGGCTGTTTTTGCAGCGGCAATGGTCGGTGCCGCGGACGGAAACCGGCGTGTTTTGTCTGACAACGTTCTCGCTGTTTTGGGGAATCATTTTCCTGCCGTACCGCAAAAAATTCTTTGCCGTTCCTGCATCGACAGCAGAAAAGCATTACATTAACAGGACAGTCAACCGGTATCTTTGGAAAAATCCGCCGGCAGTGCCGCGGACTTGCGTCGATGGTTCTGATGATAAGGACAACGAATTGCCGGAGACATGTATCGGCGGCGTTGACGAAACCGGCGGCATTGATAAACCGAATCATGTCCGCTTTGTCCGTCAAACAGAAAACGGCAGCCATTACTTCATCGAACCGGTGCCGCCGTTATCGGAAACGGAACAATGCACACTGCCGGAACTGCCCGGTTTAACGGTTTCGCAAACGGAGGAAACGCTGCGCATTGATTACAGGTCGACGTTGCCGACTCTGTCAGACCGCATCGGGATTGTTTGCTTTTTGCTTTGCTTATTGGCGTTGTGTATTTCGCTGTTTTTGTGGACGCTCCGCATAGATTGGCAGGCAGGATTACTTCAGAATGGTCTCCGTATCGCCGCGATGAGTATGCTGATGTTGCCGTTGCCGATATGTGCTATGCACGTTGCCTGCAAAGTCCTAAAACTCACAAATATTAGACAATATAGGCAATTTAGGAAGGTGTTTTCACGACATTTTACAGCAAAAAACCGACTTTGCAGGTGACGTGATGTGCTATGGGGATTGTGGGATTTTTCTTTATGTGCTATCATCAATGGCGGCAACCGTATGCTTCGTGGACAATGTTTCTTCATAACAAAACGTTTGAAGTTGTCCGCCGGTATAAGCACATTGAAGAAACGGCAACCTTTGATTGGGACGATATTGCGGACATCCGGCGCGGCGAACCGGTTGACGAATTTTGGCAGAACGGTTTTCCGGTTTTCGGACGTTTCCCGCCGCTGCTGTGCAATCAGGGAAGCCACCGTTTGGAATTGGTTTTGACGGACGGAACGGTTGAGTATCTGCCGCAACTGCCGTTTGAGCAATGGCAGGGCAACATGAACAATAACCGGCTGTGCAACGTGCTGAACGGGTTTATGAACGGAGAGCGAACCGGCTGCGGGTTTTAACTTCCGGTGTGCCGTTTTTTCTTACCGGTGTTCATATCGTCTATCAGCGTTTGCAGGGTGATGCGGTCAAACTCGGCGAGAAGTTTTTCTTCGATTTGCAAAATCCGTCTGCGCAGCACGCAAGTTTTCCGGTTCGGACACAATTCTTTTTGGAAAGTGCAATCGGATATTTCCATTTTGCCGTCAAACAACTCAATTATTTTCCGCAGGGTGATGGTATAGGGCATTTTTGCGAGCCGGACTCCGCCGTTGACACCTTCTTTTGTTTCTAAAATTCCGGCACTGACGAGTTGTGAACCGATTCGCCGTAAAAAGTTGAGGGGCAACTGCTGTTTTTCGGCAAGTGCCGTGATAGAGATGTAATCTTCTTTACCTTGCATGGCAAGACAGAGAAGTGTTCGGACAGCATAATCGGTTTCTTTTTTGAATAATTTCATAACTAATACGATATTCCTATTATTTTACGATGAAATGATATTTCGGTAAAAGATAATTGTCAAGTACCGAAACGGAAGAATTTCTTAAATTTCCCTTTCCTACCTTTCCCTTTCCTTTCATACCTTTCTATGAAAAATATCCTGCGTATCCTGTTATTCTGTCTAGAAAAACTTCAGACAGCAGACGGCAGACCGCAGCAATCCTTCTTCTGCTGTCTTTCAACGAATGCCTGCCGCTCTCAATTTTTATTGACAAGATTTACATAATTGTACAGGAGTCCTTGCAGGACGGGCATTTTTGAGAGCGGCGGGACGCTTGCACGCAATTTATGCCTGTCTTTAAGGGAACACTCCCGAAAATATCACAATGCTGTCTATGCCGTGAAAACGGAATATGTGCCGGCGGCGGGCGGTTTGCAGACACGGTTGACTCTGTCCGTTTTTGTGGTACAATGCTCTCCCGTATAAGGTACGGTGGGGAGAGATTCCGCCGGAGTCCTTGTTTTCGGGGGATTAGCTCAGTTGGGAGAGCGTCTGGCTGGCAGCCAGAAGGTCATCGGTTCAAGTCCGTTATCCTCCAATGCTTCGCTTTTTCTTTTTCCGATACCATGCCGCAGTTCAAATTCGAGGCGATTGACCAAAAAGGTCAGGAAATCAAGGACATCATTGAAGCCCCCACCGAAGAAGAAGCACAGGCAACTATCCGTCAGATGGGCTATCATCTGACCAAAATCGTTGTCCATAAAGAACGGAAAAGCAAGACCGCCAAACTCGGAGCCGAAGGAAAAACCTTTTCCCTCGGTATGGTCAAGTCGAAACAATTAACGACTTTCACCCGGCAACTCTCCATTTTGCAGGATGCCGGTCTGCCGATTTTGCGGAGTTTGAACATTCTGAAAAATCAAGCCCCCAACGGTGCATTGCGGAACAGTTTAATCGACACGGTTTACGAAATCGAAGGCGGTTCCAGTTTATCCGAAGCAATGGCAAAAAATCCGAGAGTGTTCAACCGGCTGTATATCAATATGATTAAAGCCGGCGAAGCGGGCGGTGCTCTCGAAACGATTTTACAGCGTCTTGCGGAATTTCTTGAAGCATCGGAACGTCTCAAGCAGCGGATTAAGTCCGCGATGACCTATCCTGTCTGCGTGATCTTTTTTGCGGTCTGCATTTTGGCGTTCATTATGATATGGATCGTTCCGCAGTTTGAAAAGATTTTTAATGATTTTGACTCAAAACTGCCGACCCCCACGCTGATTTTGATCAACGCATCGCAGGCAACCGTTCGTTACTGGTATCTGATTCCGCTTATTCCGATTTCGCTTTGGCTTCTTATCAAATTGACGACCAGTTTTGCTGAGGGGCGGTTCGGCTGGCATCTTTTTCTGCTGAAATGCCCGATTTTCGGACCGCTGGTAGAAAAAACGACCGTTGCCCGCTCCACACGGACGCTTGGAACGCTGGTTACGTCCGGCGTGCCGATTTTGGAATCGCTCCACATTACCAAAGAGGCAAGCAACAACGCCGTTTTTGAACAGATGTACCAGAAAATTCTTGAAGCGATCCGTGACGGCGATACGATTGCCAACCCGATGAAACTCTATTCCCGTCCGCCGTTTCATCTCGGCGCGCTGCTCTATTTTGCTTTCTTCGGCGTGCTGGTCGGTGCGCTGTATTATCTGACAAAATTAAAAGGACGGATCATGGACGATATGGTCGTCAATATGGTCGATGTCGGTGAAGAAACAGGCGAATTAGACACGATGCTTTACAAAGTGGCGGACACTTATGATCAGGAAGTCGAAGCCGCAACGGACGCACTGATGAGTATGCTCGAACCGGTTCTCGTGATTTTCCTCGGTGTTGTGGTCGGTTTTATTGTGGTGGCGTTATTTATGCCGCTGATCAAACTGATTGGGGATTTGTCCGGGTAAACAGTATAAGGACAATTATGAACAAGGCGGTCTCGATCATCAACGGGCGTGTTCTTGATCCGGGTCAAAACATTGACCGGACAATGAACCTGCGTATAGCGGACGGCAAAATTGCTGAATTCGATAAACCGCCCGGCAACGGCGATGAAGTGTTTAACGCTGCCGGAAAACTCGTTTTGCCCGGCTTGATTGATATGCATGTTCATCTCCGCGAACCGGGCAGAGAAGAAGATGAAACCATTGAAACCGGCACCCGTGCTGCTATTCACGGCGGATTCACGTCCATTGCTTGTTGTCCCAACACGATTCCGCCGACTGACAGCCGGGCAGCCGTTGAATTCATTCAGCATCAAGCCGCCCGAAGCGGAAACTGCAATGTTTATGTGATTTGCTGTATCAGTAAAAACCGCGACGGCAAAGAACTTGCCGAACTCGGTCAACTTTTTGCCGCCGGAGCGGTGGCGTGCAGTGATGACGGCTCGCCGGTTGAAGATGCCGAACTGACCCGCCGGGCATTTGAATACTGCCTGATGTTTGACAAGCCGCTGCTTTCGCACGCCGAAGTGACTTCGCTCACCAAAGGCGGCGTGATGCATGAAGGTATGGTTTCGCTGCTGCTTGGTTTGCGCGGACTTCCGGCAGCCGCTGAAGACGTTGCCGTTGCTCAAGACATTACGCTTGCCGAAAGCACCGGAGGGCGACTGCACGTGATGCATGTTTCCACCGAAGGAGCGGTTTCGGCCATTCGCCGGGCAAAACAGCGGAAAATCCGCGTGACAGCAGAAGTTACGCCGCATCATTTGACGCTCACGGATGAATCGCTTCGTTCTTTTGATTCCAATTTCAAGATGAGTCCGCCGCTGCGGAGTAAAGAACATGCAGAGGCGTGTATTGAAGGACTTCGGGACGGCACGATTGATGTGATCGCTTCGGATCACGCTCCTCACGCGGTCGAAAAGAAGATGCGGGAATTGGATCAGGCACCTTTCGGCATTATCGGTTTAGAAACATCGCTGCCGGTTATTGTTACAAAATTAGTGCGCACCGGCATTTTGGACTGGAAGACGGTTGTCGAAAAAATGACGATCAATCCGGCGAGGATTCTTGGAATACCGAAAGGCACTCTGCAAATCGGAGCCGATGCGGACATAACGGTTTTTGATCCCGGCGTGAAATGGACGGCGGCGGCAAATTCTTTTCACAGCAAGAGCAAAAACTCGCCGTATATCGGCTGGGAACTCTTCGGCAAAGCATCCGCCGTATTTGTCGGCGGGCAAAACCGGCTGCACATTTAACGTTTGCACCGGCGGCGGACTTGTTATGACCCTTCTTTTTGCAAAAAAAACAAAAATTGCAAAATTGCTATTTGCCGTTTTCGGAAAATGGAGTACATTACCCCGCAGTGCCGGCAAGGACTTGTCCGGCATGGCTCATCAAGGATGAAGACAGGGCATGGATGCTCAATTTTTACCATTCATCAGCAGGATGCTGATGTTGCTGTTGGTGCTGTTTGCCGCAACGGATGCCGCAAGCGGGGCTTGTTATGAAACGGACAATTTCATCGTCGATGCGTCAAGTGCGGAACTTGCCCGCCGTTTCGGAGATGCTGCCGAACAGTGCCGCTCCGATTTGGCACAACTCTGGCTCGGAAAAAAACTTCCTGATTGGTCGGCAAAATGTCCCGTCAAAATTCATGCAGATGAAAATCTCGGTGCCGGCGGTGTCACTTCATTTGTGTTTGAAAACGGGGAGGTCTTCGATTGGAAGATGGAAATTCAAGGATCGCCGCAGCGGATTCTTGATTCCGTGCTGCCTCACGAAATCACGCATATGGTTTTCGCTTCTCATTTCCGCAAGCCGCTTCCGCGGTGGCTTGATGAAGGAGCCGCAACTTCGGTCGAACACCGGACGGAAAAAGAACGGTACCGCCGCAAACTCCGCCTTTTTCTGCGTGAAGATGTCCGAAAAGGCATCCCGCTTAACCAAATGATTTTGTTAAAGGATTATCCGGCAGACCCGATACCTCTTTATGCACAGAGTTTTTCTGTGGTCGAATATCTTTTGGAAAAAGGAGAGCAGTTGAATACGCTGCCGCCACACGCAGAACATTGCACAGAACATCAGCGGCTTGTCCGATTTGCGGAATCCGTGATGCAAACCGCGATGAAGCCCGGTGATTGGAAAGCGGCATTGCAGCAGCATTACGGCATTGATTCGCTGGGCGATCTGCAAACGAGTTGGCTGCGGTGGGTCGGTACGGATAAGCCGATGTACAGCACCGCTGCCGCATCAGCGGAACCGCCGGAAGAAAGAGATTTTGTACAAAAAACAGCAGGACTTCCGGTCAATATTATCAGCGCAAAACCGCCGGTGACGTATGGAAAATCGGTCTACGACAGAACGAAATCTCCGCAGCAGATTCCGTCCAAACTGGATTTTGCCAAGCCGATTCCGCTTGCTTTCGGAAATGAACCGTTTATCCGATAGAGGTACGCATTTACATAATACCGCCGTGAGTACGGTAAGGGGTCATGTGACTCGGCTGGTCAAGCATCCAGAACCGCTCCCACTCATCGTGAATCAGCCGCATATCTTCCGACTTCATCAATAACTGATTACTCCGCTTCATCGGATCGCCGGAAAATATCGCATGAATACATCCCGTCGCCGTTGACAGCAAACCGGCTAATACTGCGATGAACAGCAACCTGTTGAACATAAGAAATCCTCCGTGAGGAACCGGCTCGCTGCCGGTCTATACACTTCCTTTGCCTGACATTATCGGGATATTCCGAACAAAACTTTGTTAAAAACGGGCGGCGGCGGCATTTTTATCCGAATTTTGTACAATTCCAGATAATTTGTGTTAGAATTCGGATCAAAAAAATATGAGTACAATGAGTACAGAGCAGGGCTATCACAATCGGCAACTGCCGGCATGGTTAGGTTCTTTCCTTTTCCATATTGCCGTTCTGACACTCTTTTTTGTTTGGTGTTCTTTTTTGCCGCCGCAAAAACGTTCGCCGGGTGAACGCATTGCTGCCGGCAGTATTGTGCTGTCCGGCAAAACCGACCGGCGTGACACTCCTGAACCCGCCGCCGATCCGGCAGCGGAGACCTTGCCGGCAATTTTTAATCAGCAGTTTGCCGAGCCGTTCTGCAATCCGGCGGCACCGGTCATTGCACCGGGAGCGGCGGTGAGCGGCACCGCCGGCAATTCTGCGGCGGATGCGGTGAAACAAGTGCAGTCCGGCGGTAACGGCGGCGGTTCTTTGCTGCACGGAGGAGAGACAACGGTCAAAATTTTCGGTACGGAAGGCAAAGGCACAAAATTTATGTTTGTGTTTGACCGTTCTTTGAGTATGGCGGGGGCACCGATTCGGGCGGCGAAAGCCGAATTGATACGGAGTTTGGAAGCACTCGGCGATCTGCATCAATTTAATATCTTGTTTTACAGCGGTCCGAATGATTTATTGTTTTGGCGGGCGGGCAGAAAATTGGTTTATGCGGTGCCGGGAGAAAAGGCGAAAGCCGTTGGATTTATTGAAGGTATTCAGGCAAACGGCGGGACGCGGCATCTTGAACCGCTGAAAGAGGCGGTGCTGCACCGCCCGGATGTCATTTTCTTTCTGACGGACGGCGGACAGCAGGACGACTTGAAACTGCATGAATTACAGGAAATTGAAAAGCACAATAGCGGGTCGGGAACGCAGATAAATGTTATTCAATTCGGGCGCGGACACCTGACGGATTTGCCGTCTGTTTCTCTTCAGCAACTGGCTGCCCGAAACGGCGGACAATACCGCTATGTGAATGTGACGCAATGGTGAATAGACATGCTGCAATTTTTTACAAGCCGTCAATAACACGCACAGACATTGATTTCTTGTGATAACCGGTGTTATTCATGCCGAATGTGCCGAAAAGCCATCCGCGCCGCACAAGCCGGAAATCCTTTATATCCCCAGTATCTTGCGTTTGAACGCGTAAAATTCTTCAGGACTGACTGCCCCTATATCCAATAATTCTTTCATCTTTTTCAGTTCATCTACAGTAGATGCTTGTACAGGAGCAGCAGTTTGTGCCGGACGATGTGACTCGATAAGTTTTTTCTCGATAAAACTATGGACTTTCTGCGCCTGTTCATTTTGGTCTTTATTAAATATAACCGTATTTTCATCAGCAGCGGCTGCCCAAAGTCCACCCGTTGATTCTTTTCCTCCCTGAATAGAGAATTGTAAATATCCTCGATTGCCCATAAAATCCGGCATTTTTATCTGTAATCCGGTGATATGGTGATAATAGAGCGTTTTTGCTCCCTTAAGACCATGTACAAAAAATGACAATACGCCTGACCGAGTGATAATAACCTTATCAGGGTAGACATCCAATTTCGCTCCATATCCATTGAAAACCATTACGATTCCATCGGTATTGTCAAAAGATTGCGGGTTATTGGAAACGTTCTGTATTGGCGGTACAGCGGGAACCGCTGCTTGAATCGTCTCTAGTTGCGTAGCCACAAACGTCAATCCGTTAACCTTCTCTGCCCGTCCCCGCCGACCAGTTTCGGTTTCGACAATCGTTTCCGGCAGAATAACGCCCTTCGCAGCCAATGCTTTCAGCAACGCATTGTTAATTGGTCCCAATTTCTGACCGTTATTGTCGTAGTAAAACCAGTTTGCCATTGGTAGGGGAATGGTGAAGACTGAAATGTGCTTATCCAAGACCGGCAAGCGGAACTTCTCGTCAACAAGACGGGAACGCCACGTCGCTTCTTTACAGAGTTTTCCTCCGCACAACCAGAGAGCCACCCGAAACGAGCGGCAATGTCAGCATTAAACTGCACCAAAACCCCGCAAGCCTAATGCATGACATTCCCTCATCAGGAACGCATGTTTCATTAGGTTTTCCCGCCCGTTCCCACCGGATATCCGGATTGTGCTGGGAATGGATGAAAGCGAAACTTGCGATTTTGAACAAAATGTAATTTCAAAAAATGATACCATGTGCAGAAAGAAAGTCAACGGGGGCTTGGGACTGCCGCTTGTTTTTTCACCCGTCTCGACAGACAGCAGGTAAATGTTATACTCATTGCGGTTATTAAAAGCATTCATCATCTAAAATTTTTATGCCCCTTATTGTTCAAAAATTCGGAGGGACCAGCGT
>JAIRPZ010000251.1 GCA_031256755.1 Planctomycetaceae bacterium | reverse complement strand
CGATTGGAAAAGTACCGGTGTTGGGCGGACTCGCGGCGTGATTCCCGCCGGATACTGGGAGCCATTGGCGGCGGCGTGGTGCGGAAGAATGTGAAGGATTTTGCGTTGGGCAAGGGGCTGTTTGTGATTGTTCAATCAGGCGACAACGTGACCGTTCACAAGCCGGAAAGAGAACCGAAAACGTGGTAAAACCGAAAGGCAGGCAGCGAGGGCTCTTTTTTTAGAGGCGTTCTGACGTTAAAATACGAAAAATTAGTTTTCCGCAAAAAGGGTATTGTTTCTTCCGCCGCCTGTCCGATTGTGTTTTTTGGACAGGCAGCGTATTCTATGCAGCAAGTCCCCCCGAAAATAGTTCCGCAGCGCAAAGTATGACAAGGATCGAAACCGCAAATCAGAATACTGTTCCTTTCCCGACGGACTCTCTCTATGCAGATCACCTGCTGAATTTTCCCGCTCAAAAAGGAATCGATTTTGAAGATATTCCGGTTTTGGGCAGTTTGCCGGGGCTGCTCCAATCCGTTTGGAATAATCTCGGCATCGATGTCCGGTTCATGCGGAACGGAGCGAAAATGCCGGAAAATGCCCATCAGTTCTTTCCCGTCGGGCTGGCTTACTCCAAATCGCCGGGGCAACTCGTGGTGGTCAATTCCCGCGATATTCGGAAACCAAAGTTAAACGATGCAGAACGCCTCCATTTTCTTTCTTCGCTTGCTGATTTTTTAGGGGATGTTTACCGCTGGCAGGAAGCCGTCCGCGGTTATGAAGATGATTTATCCGCCAATTTTACACTTTGTCCCTGCGAACCGACTCTGTACAGTATCCTGAAAGAGAGTGCCAAACTGGTTGATTGTTGTGCTGCCGCTCTTTATATGCTGGATTCCCAGCAAAAAACGCTCAAAATGCGTGCGTGCTGGGGACTCCCCGAAGAGCGGCTGCTGGAACCGGCAAAACCGCTGCACGATTCCACCGCCGATGTGGAGGCCATTTTGGGGCAAGCCGTGATTATCAATGAAGATTATCTTTTCGAAGCATGGCAGGTGCAGGAACACTTTGAAACGGCGGTGTGTGTGCCGGTGATGTCGCAGCAGATGATTTTGGGAACGCTTTGGCTTTATTCCGACCGCCGCCGGGATTTTACGGATCACGAATTGCGGATGATGGAATACATTGCGGGACGGCTGGTTGCCGAGTTGGAAAAAGCCGCTCTTCTGAAAATAAAAAGTATGCCGGCGGCGTTGCCGTCCTGCGGACAAAGCGGACAGGAAACCGGTTAAATCATTTTTTCCGCTTCGGTTCTTGCCCGGCGGTCAACGGCAGGCAGTTCTTCCAATGCCGGATTAGGATCAAAGGTGTGATTTTCCAAAACAGTCCGGCAAATAGAAACGATTTTGTGGAACGGCAATTTTCCAGCAAGAAATGCGGCGGCGGCAACTTCATTCGCCGCATTGATCACTGCACCGGCAGTTCCTCCTTTTTCGGCAACTTCCAATCCGAGCGGAATGGCCGGAAAACGTTCATAATCGGGCGGATAAAACTCCAGCATTCGGGATTTTGTCCAATCCCATTTCAGCGACGGTCCCGGAAAACGAAACGGATAATTTAACGCTAACTGAATCGGCAGCCGCATATCCGGCGGACTCATTTGAGCCATGACCGATCCGTCAACGAATTCGACCATGGAATGAATCAGCGACTGCGGATGAATCATTACGCCGATTTTTGCCGCCGGTATATCAAAAAACCATCGGGCTTCAATAATTTCCAACGCCTTATTGATCAGCGTTGCCGAATCCACGGTAATCTTCTTTCCCATATTCCATGTCGGATGGGCAAGCGCATCTTCCACGGTTACGTCAGCGAGTTCGGCAAGCGTCCGGTTCCGAAAAGGACCGCCGCTTGCGGTTAAAATAATTTTTTCGACCGCTGAACCGGCAGAATGTTCGGCACTGTTTTTTTCCTGACCGCTGTCCATTTTCCATGACTGCAATGCCTGCATGACGGCACTGTGTTCGCTGTCTACCGGAATTAAACGTCCGCCATGTTTTTCGGCAAAACCGGTTAAAACCGAACCGCCCATCACCAGCGATTCTTTATTGGCAAGGGCAACGGTTTTGCCGGCTTCGAGAGCGGCAACGGTGCTGGTCAGTCCTGCGCTGCCGACAATGGCAGACAGCACGGTATCAATTTCGGTCTGCCGGATCATTTCGCACAGAGCGTCATGTCCGAACCGGATTTCAATCGTTTTCGGCAGTTGCTGAAGCGGCGACCGGTCTGCTGCCGGATCGGTGACCGCAATCCAGCGGGGCAGTGCGGCGTTCCGGTCAATGATTTGCCGCACCTGCTCGGCAAGAATATCGGTGCGGCGGTGAACGGAAAGAAGGATCGGGACAAGGTGTCCGTCCGAACCGGCAATGACTTCAAGGGCATTTTTTCCAATGCTGCCGCTGGAGCCGAGAACCGCTATGCGGCGGGGAAATGCAGAAATCAATGCAGTCAAAACGGATCATGAAAATAAGGGAGAACAAAAATGATTATCAGTCATGCAGCGTTCCATGTCAATTCCTGTACCGGACAAAAAATAAATTTGTTGATTTGCCGGTGTTTGCAAAATAAAAAAGGTGTCCGCAAACAATGCGAAAGGTTGTTTCCGGGACGGGTTCGCTCATGAGAAGACAAAAAAGTAAGAAAAACTTACAAAAATTCCCCGGACAAACATCAATTATGACCATCTCGGCTTCAGTACAGAAATTCCCAGCGGCGGGAAATAAGCATCAATACTTGCCGGACGGCTGTGAGACGGTTCGTCTATCGCCATCACGCCGGGTCCGTTTCCCGTGTTGCTCCCGCCGTAATACTCCGAATCGCTGCTGAATATCTCCTCGTAATAACACAGCATCGGTACTCCCAGACGCATCGTCCGAGGTACCGGCGTAAAATTACACAGCACCACCAAAAAATCAGGCCACGACTCGGCTTTGCGGATAAATGCAAACGTACTCGCTTCCCAATTATGGCAGTCAATCCACTCAAATCCCCGTCCGTCAAAGTCATATTCGTACAATGCCGGCTCGTTTTTGTACATTTTGTTCAGGTCGGCAATACACCGCTGCAACCCCTGATGCGGTTCCCACTGCAATAAGTGCCACTGCAAACTCTCATCGAAGTTCCACTCGTTCCACTGTCCGAATTCATTTCCCATCATCGTCAGTTTTTTGCCGGGATGCGTCCACATAAAACTGTACAGCAGACGCACGTTCGCAAATTTCTGCCAAAGATCACCCGGCACCTGATCAAGAATCGCCCCCTTGCCATGAACAACTTCATCATGCGACAACGGCAGAATGAAATTTTCGTGAAAAGCGTAAATCAAACTGAACGTCAATTCGTCATGATGAAACTTCCGGTGAACAGGATCGTGCCGCATATACCGCAGCGTATCATTCATCCAGCCCATATTCCATTTCATCGAAAAACCGAGACCGCCGCAGTAAGTCGGACGCGATACGCCTGCCCAAGCCGTCGATTCTTCCGCAATCGTCAGCACATTCGGATACTGCAAACCGATTTGTTCATTCAGCGTTTTGATAAATTCAATCGCTTTGAGATTTTCCCGTCCGCCGAATTCATTCGGCACCCAATCGCCTGCCTTGCGGCTGTAATCAAGGTAAAGCATCGACGCAACGGCATCCACACGCAGCCCGTCAATGTGGTATTTGTCAAGCCAGAAAATAGCGTTGGAAACCAAAAAGTTTCGGACTTCGTTACGCCCGTAATTAAAAATGAGTGTTCCCCAATCGCGGTGTTCACCCTGCCGCGGGTCGGCATGTTCATACAAAGCCGTTCCGTCAAACCACCGCAAGCCATGTCCGTCGCGGGGGAAATGAGCAGGAACCCAGTCCATAATGACTCCGATGCCATTTTGGTGACAAAGGTCAACGAAATACATAAAATCTTCAGGACCGCCGTACCGGCTTGTGACCGAAAAGTAGCCGACAACCTGATAGCCCCAACTTGCTGAGAGCGGGTGTTCCGCAACCGGCAGAAGTTCGATATGGGTATAACCCATATCCTTGGCATATTGCACGAGTTCGTCTGCAATCTCCCGGTAAGTAAGCCAGCGGTAGGGATTATCGCCGGGTCTGCGCCACGAACCAAGGTGGACTTCGTAGATCGACATCGGTTTGCGCAGCCAATCGTTGTTTTGGGCTTTCCGCTTGTCCAGCCAAACGGCATCGTTCCACTGAAAACGGTCAAGTTCAACCACTTTGGAAGCGGTGTAAGGGGGAATTTCCGCAAAGAATCCGACCGGATCGGATTTTTCACAGGCGTAGTCGCCGTTGCGGACGAGATATTTGTACGTTGCCCACTCTTTCACGTCAGGAATGAACACTTCCCAAAAGCCGGAAAACCGGTTGTTCTGCATCGGATGAGCATTGCCGTTCCAGTTATTGAACTCGCCGATCACGCTGACGCTTGTCGCATTGGGAGCCCAAACGGCAAAATTCACCCCCTTTTTGCCGTCTGCCTCGCGGAAGTGCGCACCAAGTTTTTTGTAGGAATTCCAGTGAGTTCCCTCGCGGAGAAGATGTAAATCAAAGTCGGAAAGGAAAAATTCAGGAGAGTTTTGAGTCGAAGACATAACGGCAACGGCTGTCGGCAGCGGTTTGTAAAAATGTTTCTCCGGCTATTATAACTGTTCGCCGGTGTTTTGTCGAGACGGATTGTTTGTGATATTTTTTGGGATACCGGTGTTGATCCTTTATTTTTTTTCACTACAATAAATGTTTCCCATGAGAGGCAGCGGATCATTCCCGTCCTCTTAACATTCAAGATATTGCTCTGAAGTGTCCGATAAACGGGGGGATGCTCTTTTATTCAGACCGCAAGTCCGCATCGGCGGTGTTTAGCAAAGAAACAGAAAATAAATGTACAGTGGGCGATGAGAAACATATTTGACATATTACATGATGTCGGACATGACGAAGAGTTTGTGCCGATTGTAACGGAAGATTTCCGTCCGACAGACGCACCCGCCGGTTCTCCGGCAAAATTGGAGGTATTGGCGGAACGTCTCCGCCGCGGAATGCCGCTTTGGCACCCCGAAGATCGGGCGGATTTCGCCGGACTGACCGGCGCACTGCGCACAAGAGATTCGTTGCAGCAGTAATACGCCCGATGAATAATGTTGTGTCCGGCAGGGAATTTGCCGCACAAACATCCTCAATTCTTCTTTGCGTCTTCCGTCTTTTTGGCGTATCCGATCGTTTGAGCGGCAATCGGCTCATCCCGGTTCGTTAATTTCAGGACTTTCCGCAATTCGGCGGCATTTTCACTGACTCCGCCGGTTCGCACCACACAGCCAAGCCCCAGCGATCCACACGCAAGATACACATCCTGCGCCGCACAGCCGACCGAAATGGGCGTTGCCGATCCCATACCGGCCGTATTATCCGCCATATACAGCAAGTTCACCGGAGCAGAAAACACATAATCCTGCATACCGACCAGTTTCCGGTGATCGCCGTCCGCCTTCTTGATCAGTTTATTGGTTTTCGCGTCGTAAAGATAGACAGCATCTTTCAGGAACACATAGACCGAAAGGTGCTGTTTGTTGAGCGGTGTCGGAATGACCCGCTTGTCTTCACGGTTAAAACCGTACGCCGACCAAAGGATCGTGGAGAGGGCTTGCAGCGGCACCTCTTTTTCCGTAAACGCTTTCGTGGAAAGCCGCCCGCTCATCGCATCAAAGACGGGTGTCCCGCCTGTTTTTTGCGGAACAGGCAGTTCAATGCCCTGCCCGAAAACGGCCGCAGCAAATATCATCGGGAGCGAAAAGAAAAACATGGAAACGAAAAAATTTTTCATGAGAAATCGTTTTGTTAAAGGTTAAAATGTTGAAGGTTAAAAACCGTCAGAATCGTTCAGCCGTTTTCCCGGCACGCTTTTAATTGTGTATTTAAATTTTACCGCTGTTCCGTAGGCGATGACTTCTGCCGCATTATGTGTCACAGATGCGGATGCATACCGGATGTTGACAATGCCGTCGGCTCCGAGTTTTTTCGCGTCTTCCGTCATTCTTTCGGTTGCCAATGCCCTTGCCTCGTCCATCATTTTCGTATAGGTTTTTAATTCGCCGCCGAATAATGATTTCAATGCCTGAGTGATGTCTCTGCCCAAATTTTTCGATTGGATGGTACTTCCCTTGACCAGCCCCAGAGTTTCCAGTTCCTCACCCGTAATGAAATCTGTATTAACTAAAATCATCTTCTGTACCTTATTTATATTTTTTCATTCATTCAAATCATCTGCGGTCAATACCGGCAAATGGCGGGGTATTTTACCGATACCCCGCTTTTCACCGGTGCGTTTATTCCTGCGGTTATTTCAGTCCGGCGAGGAAATGATCGTTTGCCGTTTTGTTTTGGTGACGTACCGAAGCGTTATCGTGATAATTGGCAACTTCGGTCAGGATGACACCTTCTTTCCCGGCAATTTGCCAGTGATGCGAACCCCGGCTCGAAAGCGGAACGAAAGTTCCCGGGTCGGCAACGGTGCAATGTTTGACGGTGACTTCGCCGTGCGATGCCGGTACTTTCACTTCGGCGGGCAGATTGGCCTCCCCTTCGCCGATCACGTAACTCCGTCCCCAGCGGACGAACCATCCTTCGTCTTTTTGCGGGCCGCCCTTTGCGGCATTGTCCGGCTTGACGTGCCAGTGTTCCGGCAGCATCTGGTTCGGCAGCATAAAGAGTTCCTGCAACATATAGTTGCCGTCGCCGTCTAATTTATTGGCGAACATAATGGCGGCAAGACCGACTTCGGTGAACTTGCCGAGACCGTAATCGGAAACCCAAAGTTGTTCCCGGAATTTCGGGAAAACCGGATAGCCGTGAAAGGCGCAAAGTTCGAGAACGGCATCTTTGGCGGCATCTTCATTGAATTTGCCGTTTTTGTAGTAATGATTATTCGGATACTGCGGTAAATGGGAACTGCGGCGGCGGGGACCGCCTTCTTCACGCCCGCGGCGGGGGAGAACTTGTGCATCGGCTGATCCGATGCCGAAAACAGCGGCGAAACCGGCAGCGGTTATGCCGAGTGCAGAGCGACGGGAAATGTTTCGGGACATAATAATTGATCCTTGTAGATAGTGTTTGTGATACTGCGGATGGAGGAAACACTTTCCCCGGCAACGATCCGCCGTATCAAGCCGAAAACGATTGTACCGGTTTTTTTGATTTTGTCAATCCGCACGCCGGTTTGTCCTTGACGTTTCCGTCTTTGTGCGGTATGATTTTTGTATGGGAACACGTAAGACAACGCCTGCAACGTCAACGCACGCAAAATCATCTTCGCGCAGCCCCGTTCCGGCAACGCGGGATACGTTTGTCCATTACCTGTTCGGAACGAAAAAGTACGAACCGATTTTGCTGTCGTTTATCAATGCCGTGTTGGAAAACGGAGGGCGGTCGAAGGTAGCATCGGTCGAAACGCTGAATCCGTTTGACCCGGCAACGTTTGTGACGGAGAAATACACGATTCTCGACGTGAAGGCAACCGACACAAGCGGGAAGATTTTCACGATAGAGTTTCAGACGTGTGGTTATGCCTCGTTTGCGGAACGCTTGTTATACTATTGGGCGCGGACTTATGCGAGACAATTGAGTTCGGGCAAGGATTACGGGACGTTGCAGCCGGTGGTAAGATTTGCGGTTGTCGGTTATCTGTTTTTCAAGAAATTGCCGGACATTCACAATGTATTTTCGATAGTATGCGAAAACGACCC
>JAIRPZ010000128.1 GCA_031256755.1 Planctomycetaceae bacterium | reverse complement strand
GGGCGAAATAACATTCGGCGGCACTATCAAATTCTATATTAGTAATGTACTTCTTTTGTGAACGTTTTATGCAGCACATCAATTTTCTGAAACACGTTATACAGCGTACCGTTGAAACTAACCTGCCGGAGCCAGCCGTCTTCTTGGTCAAAATACGGCACAGTGTTTGTATGCGTAAATTGAGCATGTATATTCGGACAAACAACCAACAAATTTTTGATGTGATTACCCCATTCGGGAATAATATGATGTATCTCGAAATAAGGATTTCCGTTTTTCATTAAAAACGTGAATTGTGTGATTTGACATTTCCCTTCATAAACGGACTGCAAAATCCTGCGCAGATAGAGCGGGACATTTTCACGTTTTGATATACTTTTTGTTTCCTTGATTTTTCGTTCAGGCGCACCGGAAACGTTGGCAAGTTTAATAAATTCATTTTCAAGTATTTTGTCCGCACTGATATTGACAAGTTTTTCCGTCTCTTTCAATGTTTGCTGAACGGTTTCATCGTCTTGACAGGTTTCCAATAACGAAATTGATTGTTGATATTGACGGCTAAATGTTGTTTCCGGCATTAGCCGGAAAGTATCATTATCGAATCGTTGCAGCACCAACTCATCGCCGTCTTTTATTTGATTGTCGGCATAGAATTGTTTCATTCCGCCTATGCGGCATTCTCTTGTAGAACTGCTATATGCTGTGAAAGAATGTTTTTTTATACTGTCATTTCTGCTAACAAGATAAATCGTTCCATTTTCTTTTGGAAACCAATCAAGCAACGAAACTGGAATTGCCAAAAGTCCTTTGGCTATCCGGCTCTGCGTTGTCTGAATCGTTGTGTAATTCAACGGGATGCGGGAATATTTTATCTCCATAAAATGACTCCTCTAGTACAAATTCCGTAATTCTATGTACATTCCACATAAGCATCCGGTAAGCGAGGATGAAAGCGGCATTGGTTTTCTGCTGCTTGGTCATTAAAAAGTTCGGTAATACGGTTCATTATTGACAAATTTTATGAGAATCAAGAATAACGCAATCATATTACAGGGTTGATAAATAAAAAGCAACGGGGGCGGCATCTCCTTTGAATACAGCGGAGATTCTGCAAACGCTCACGATGCCTGATATATTCGCCATTCAGTATTTTAATATTTGGGCGGACAAACCGGCGGCGGAAAAGCCGGTAAAACCGGCGGATTTCGGCAGGAATCAAAAACTCTCGGCGGGTTATTACAAAGTGATGCAGATGTTATTCCGCGGACATGCCGTTGACGGCAAGGCGTTAAACTCCTACTGCATGATACCGGAAAAAGAGGAAGACGGCTGGGGATTTTACGGCATTGCGATGCACAACAATTACGTTGCCGGACGGGTTGAACTGCAAAAAGACGGTTCGTACGGGGTGCAGTTTTCCGACGCAAAACCGCAGACGATACTTGTCTCGTTTCATGGCAAAAATGCGGCGTTAACGATTCCGCTTATTCCGCAGGAGCAAACGGCATCGGCAAATTTGCTGCCGGACAACTGTATGCGTATTGAATTGGAAAAGGTTGCGGACATTCCGCAGGACAATCCGTTGCAATTGAACTTGGCGCGGAGTGCGGCGCAGACGTTGCGGACGGAGTCAAACGGCGGACAGGGACCGGCTTGGGACATGCATTTGTTGAGTAAACTCATCGGCGGCATGGCGGCATTGATTCTGCTGCTGGCACTGCTCCTGAAACGGATAAAGAGGAAAAAGTAAGAATAAATGATGGAGACACAGGTCAAAACGGCAGTTTAGCGGATTTTACAGAGGATTTTCCCATTTGTGTATTTCCTAAAACAGCCCGGACAGCAACATTATCCGTTATTTAACGTTGCGGAAATTAAACCGAAAAGAATTGCGGCATAAACTTGGTTTTACTTATCACAAAACGAAACACGTTCCGTTCATTTTTAGCCGTTTTCGCAGTACGGTCAAGGGCGGGGCAAGGTGCGGGCAAACCGTTTAATATCTTATCAATACTTGATAATGCCGGACTGCGGCAGCAACCCCGATAGGCAAAACTCCGATAACGGTTGAAAAACAGACAAAAATACTGTACTATGCAAAAAGAAGAGCATCAATGCTTTTCTTCAATTTTATTCCTCTTTCCTTTTTTATTGCTATGAAATCAGCAAAAATGCTTTTAACGTCCGTTGCCGTGATGCTTGTTCTCCTCTTTTCTCTCCCGTCCGTTTTTGCAGACAGAGAAACAGAAACGCCCGTTACGCCGAAAACCGAATCGGCAGCCCTTTTCAAAAACGGATTTACCGTTATCCGGCAGAGTGCCGAGATTCCTTCACCCGGCATTTATTGCTGGGAAAATGTTCCGGCAGCCGTTCACGGCACATTTTTTATCGAAAGCGACCTCAATGTCGCTGTCCGCTCCGCCGTGCGGGCTGTTGCCGTTGATGAGAAAACACCGACGTTTGCCGCTCCGAAACTCACCGGTCAATCTGTCCGCGTGCTTGTGAAAGCCGGCGGACAAACCGTCACCTTCGAAGGTACACTGCTTCAAAACACTGCCGAAACAGAACCGGCAGTCCATCCGCTGCTGACCACTCCGCACCACGCCGGTTATTACGAACCGTACCGCGTTTCAGCGGCACCAACTCCCTCGCCGCAAAACAGCAGCGAAGTGATGCTCAAACAGACAGACGGGAAAATCGTTTGCCTGAACCGAAGCGAAATTATCTCCGTCATCACGCTTGAACCGGTCAAAAAAGAACAGACAGAAAAGAAGCCCGTCGTCTTTTTTAATGTAACAGAAAAAGCCGGAAAAAAATCCGGCACTGTCCGGCTGACGTATCTGACAAAAGGTGCATCGTGGGCTCCGTCTTACCGCGTCCGGCTGCTTGACGGAAAAAAACTGCAAATCGAACAAAATGCCTTTATCCGCAACGAATGGATGCCTTTGAGGGACTCCGAATTGTTATTGGTCAGCGGCTTTCCGCAAATCGAAATGCGCAATACTTTTTCGCTCCTTCATCCGCAGCAGAAACTGGACGTTTTCTTTCAGCAGTTAATGACTCCGAACAGAGAGAACGATGCATCGGCGATGTCGAACAATGATATTCTCTCAAACAACGGTTTTCTATCGAACAGCCGGGGGATAACGACTCAAAGCCGCGGTGCTTACGATGATATTTTTGACGCGGCGGTGGTTGCTGCGGGAGACGGACCGGACATTCATTACAACAACATCGGCAAGCAAACGCTTGATACCGGCGACACGCTGTTTTTGACCACCGGTCAGGGAAAGACCGATTATACACGGATATTGTCCTGCGCCTGGTCGGTTCTTTCCGCAGGCAGAAATCTGTACGAAACGAAAGATTCATACGCCCAACTGACACCGGAAGTGTTCGATGTCATCAAATTCGACAACCCGCTTCCTTTTCCGATGACAACGGCACCGGTTTTGATTCTGGAACAGGAAAAATTTCTGGGGCAAAGCAAAACGAATTGGGTCAATCCGAAACAGCAAACGTCAGTCAACATCACGAAGGTCATGAACGTTGCCGTTTCTTATACGGAATCTGTTGATTTGAAAAAATTCCGCGGCAACTCTGCGGTTCCGGCTGCCAATTTTGCGGCAAACAGAGAAACGGAAACAAAACTGCAAACGGAAAGATTTAACAGCAACACGTACACCAATTTTCCGGTAACGGGCATTGTTGAAATTGTCAACCGCCGGAACGAACCTGTTACGCTGCATTTGAGCGGGACAATTATTGCTGCGCCGGACGAAGCCAACCTGACGGCGGATACGGAATTCAAAAAGAAAAGTATCCTGCCGAACGTTCAGGCATATCATCCGAATGTTTGCTTTTCTCTGTACTGGGAATTAGAAATACCGGCAGGGGAAAAGAAAACGATAACCGTTACCGGCAGACGTTGGATTCGGCAGTAAACTCTGCTATAATACCTGCCGTCTTTTCCTTTTACATTTGTTCCTGCAATGCGATTTGCTGTTAGACTCAATCCGGTTGAAATTGAACCTGCAAAAACGGCAGCCCTCCAACGAAGCGGCGGTCTGAATGAGTGCCGTCACCCAACGCCTTACCGGCTGCGGTATACGGTGCTGCGGTATGCAGTGTCCTGCCTTTGCTTTGTTCTGTTCCTGTTTGCGTCCGCTGTTTTACAGGCGGATGTTGACCTCGAAAAACTGCAAAGCGAATTCCGCAGCCCGCCGGATTCCGCACGCCCCTGGGTCTATTTGTTCGTGATGGACGGGAATTTTTCCAAAGAAGGAATCACCGCTGACCTCGAAGCCATGAAACGTGCCGGCATCGGCGGAATGATTCTGATGGAAATCTATACCGGCGTGCCGCGCGGAAACGTCAAGTTTATGAGCGAAGAATGGCAGGACACTTTCGTCCACCTCGTCCGCGAATCCGAACGGCTCGGTCTCGAACTCACTCTGGTTTCCGGTCCCGGCTGGACAGGCAGCGGCGGTCCCTGGATAACCCCCGAACATTCCATGCTCCATCTTACCGCATCGGAATTGAACGTCAGCGGCCCGGACAAATTCAATGCCGAACTTCCGCTGCCGGTGCCGCGGAAACCCTTTTTCGGTGAAAACCAGCTGCCGGCAGAAATCGAAAAAGCAAGAAAAGAATGGTTCAAAGATGTCAAAGTGATTGCGTTTCCCTCGCCGGAAGGAAATAAAAAAACCGCTGATATTGACGAAAAAGCCCTTTATTACCGCAAGCCCTATTCTTCCGACAGAAGTACCAAGCCGTATCTCGAATCAAAAGCAGAATATTCTGCCGGTGAAAAAGATGCAGTTATTGAAACAAAAAAGAGCCTTGACCTGACGGACAAATTCAAAGACGGAAAATTGACGTGGGACGTTCCCGAAGGAAAGTGGACGATACTGCGGTTGGCGGCAACGTCAACCGGTGCCAACACACGTCCCGCACCGCTGCCCGGAATGGGACTGGAATCCTCCAAACTGGATAAAAACGCTTTTGATATTCACGCAGTCCATTACCTCAATAAATTGTTACAAAAAACCGGCAAAACAGCATCGGAAAGAGCAAAATCCGCCGGCGGCTTAAAGTATTTTCACATTGACTCGTGGGAAATGGGTTCGCAGAATTACTCCGAAACGTTTTTTGCCGAATTTGCAAAGCGGCGCGGCTACGACCCGATGCCGTATCTTCCCGCCTACTTGGGATATGTGACGGAAAGCCGCGAAATCACGGAGCGGTTTCTCTGGGATGTCCGGCAGACGGCACAGGAAGTGATGATTGAAAATCATGGCGAATACCTTCGGGAAACGGCGCACAAGAACGGAATGAAATTGTCAATCGAGCCGTATGATATGATGCCGTGCAATGATATGAGTTTCGGTGCCGCTGCCGATGTACCGATGGGAGAATTCTGGTTTCCGGCGGGCGGTTTTCTGACAGCGTTCGCCTGCTGGGAAGCGGCTTCGGTCGGACACATTCACGGGAGACAAGTCGTTGCGGCGGAAGCATTTACCGGCAACGGGGGAGTCGACCGGTGGCGGTTTTCGCCGAAAACGCTGAAACAGCAGGGGGACTGGGCTTTTTGCGCGGGCATCAACCGATTTGTGTTTCACCGGTATCAGCATCAGCCGCTGCCTGACAAGTATCCGGGTTTTTCGATGGGACAATACGGAATCCATTGGGAGCGGACGCAGCCGTGGTGGGAAATGTCGCAGGACTATCACCGCTATCTGGCGCGGTGTCAATTTTTGTTACAAAAAGGCAAACCCGTTGCGGACATTCTGTATCTCGAACAGGAAGGCGCGCCAGTTGTTTTTACGCCGCCTGCATCGGCGTTGGTCGGCAAAGAATTTTTCCGCGACCATCGCGGCTACCGTTTTGACGGCTGCGACCCGATGTCCTTTCTGAAACTGGCGGATGTCAAAAAGGAAAACCTTGTTGACAAAGACGAGGTGGCACGCGGGACGACACGCACGCTTCAGTGGAAATCCGGCAGCAAAATTGTTTTCCCAAGCGGTGCGGAATATCAGGTGCTGGTGCTGCCGAATGTCGAAACAATGACGTTGCCGATGGCGCAGAAAATCGAAAAAATGGTCAACGCCGGTGCATTGGTTATCGGTCAACTTCCGAAAAAATCCCCTTCTTTGCAGGGGTATCCGAAAGCGGATGATGAAATCAAAATCATTGCAGAACGTGTCAACCGCAAACTCATTGCGCCGCCGGAATCAAAAGAACTTTATCCTTCTTATGATTTTACGGCGGATATATTGAAACAAAAAGTTGCCGAGGATTTTACTTCAAAGGGAAATTCGCTCCGGTATTTTCATACACGAGACGGCGGCATGGATATTTACTTCGTGTCCAACCGGTCGGAGAAACCGTTTGCGGATTACGTTCAATTCCGTGAAAGCCGCCGTAAGGAGTCCAATGCCGAGCATAGCAAAATATTGGTGATTTTTGACCCGCTCACCGGCAAAGCGTATCAGGGACATCTATCGGCTTCTATCCAAACAGACGAGGGACTTCACGGGACAAATGTTCCGGTAAAACTGGACGGCGGACAGTCGTTGTTTTATCTGTTTATTGATACTTCGATGCCCGGCAATGCGGCGTTTGTTCAATACCTCCGGCTGCCGATGTCTCTGCCGCTGCTGAAGGGAGAGACAACAACGGCGGCTGATGGTACAGTGATAAAGTCATTCGATTGGGATGAAACATTACAGCCGGTAAAAACAGCGGTGCCGGCGGACTTAAACGCCGATTGGACTGTGACGTTTCACCAAAAACAGAACAACGAGACGTTTACGTTAAATTTTCCGCAACTGACGGATTGGTCAAAACATGCGGACGAGCGGGTGAAATACTTTTCGGGAACGGCAACGTACACGAAGGAATTCACGTTGAACGAAAAACCCGGTTCCGGCAAGATTTATCTGGACTTGGGTAATGTGGAAGTCATGGCAAGGGTAACGCTGAACGGAAAAGAGGTGAGAACGGTTTGGGCACCGCCGTACCGGGTGGAAATTACGGAAGCGGTTCGGGAGGGCAAAAACGAATTGAAAATCGAAACGGCGAATCAATGGGTGAACCGTCTCATCGGCGATGCGAAACTGCCGGCGGAAAAACGGACAACGTGGTCAACTTGGCAAAACGTGTGGAAGGCGGACTCGCCGCTGCTCCCGGCAGGACTCCTCGGACCGGTTCAGATACAGCGGTCGGAATGAGTCATAAATTTTCGCAGACCAAATCGCCGATTTCACTTGTGCCGTATCCCATTTTGCCCGCCGCCTGACTTTTCATTTTCGTACCGGTCACAACTGAAACCGCTCGGCTGATTCGTTCTGCCGCTTTGGTGTATCCTTCCTGTTCCAGAAGCATCGCCGCCGCATTGATTGCCGCAACGGGGTTGATGACGTTCCTGCCGGTGTATTTCGGTGCCGAACCGCCCATCGGTTCATACATACTGCAACCTCCTTTTTCAGGATTGATGTTGCCCCCCGCCGCCACGCCCATCCCGCCTTGCAGCATGCCGGCAAGGTCGGTAATAATATCGCCGAACATATTTGTTGTTACAATAACGTCATAGTATTCGGGATTCTTCACCATCCACATACAGCAGGCATCCACGTTGTTGTAGTCCGTTTTCACGTCGGGATATTCCTTCGCGACTTCCTGAAATGTCCGCATCCAAAGGTCATGCCCAAACGTTAATACGTTGGTTTTCGCCACGAGAGTCAGCAACTTCCCTTTCGGGTTATTCCGTTTCCGCGTGTATTCAAACGCCCAGCGGATACAGCGTTCCGTTCCTTTCCGGGTATAGACGGCGGTTTGCGTAGCGACTTCGTCCGGCGTTCCTTTTTTCATACAGCCGCCGACACCGGTGTAGAGGTCTTCCGTATTTTCCCGGACAACAACGAAATCAATGTCTTCCGGTTTTTTATCTTTGAGAGGCGTTTCTACACCCGGCAGCAATTTGACCGGACGGAGATTGATATACTGGTCAAACTCGAACCGCATCCGCAGAAGGAGGGCTTTTTCCAGCACGCCGGGCGGGACATCGGGATGACCAATGGCACCGAGCAGAATCGAACTGTATCGGCGGAGTGCCGCCATTTCGTCATCGGTGATAGTGATTCCCTTTTGGAGATACCGATTGCCGCAGATGTCGAAAGGGTCGAACTGCACGTCAAACTTTTCCAGTTTGCTGACGGCTTTGAGGACTTTGACGGCTTCGGCGGTCACTTCAGGACCCGTACCGTCGCCGCCGATGACGGCGATTTGAAGTTTTTTGCTGGTTATTGCGGTCACATTCTTACGGATTGTTAAAACAGGCGGTTATTATACCAGTCCGTTCAGAATTGACAACGGAATATCTTCGGGACTGCGGAAAACGGGCGGGTGATCGTGAGTTATCGGCTGCTGCGGGCATAACCGGGCTGCTCGGCAACGTGTTCCGGCTGTTCGGGCTGGCGAGGTTTTTTGGATCGGGTTGTCGCAAAGCCGCGAGGTTCTTCACGCCGTTCCGGTACATTCACGATATCCGGCAGAGTGTTCGGTATCGCTGTATGCGGCATTGACGGCTGATGTTCGGCTATCGGAAACGCAGAAACAGGAATACGATCCGACATGGGTACGGACGGGACATGAATAACCGGCGGAAGTGTCTGCACGATCTCTGGTTGCGGCGATATGTCCGGTAATTTTTCCGCTGCCGGAACGGGCAGCGGTTTCACATTTTCGATGTTTTTCGCTTTTGCTATGCCGTTGTTTGGAACACTGTTCTGTGCTGTGCTGCCGGCATTGCGGTTCACTAACGCATTTTCAGGAGCGACATAATTTTTCTCCCGTGCGGCAACAGCAATCGGCTGCGGCAACAGGGCAGGGGGCAGAGTTGCCGTATTTTCAGAAGGGCGTACTGCTGCCAAATGGCTGCTGCTTTCCGCAGGCGTTTGGGCGGCAAAAGGCTGCGTAATGTGAACCGGTGTCGGCATCGGTTCGGCTTTCTCTTCGGGAATTTGTGGCAACACCGCCGGTTCGGAGGACGCATAGTGCGGTTGCACAGGCGGCTGCGCCGGTGTCTCTTTCTCCGCAACCGGCGGTGCCGCAGCCATTTGCGGCGGTGCGAAACGGACAACCGGTGCGGATTCAGCAATCGCCGCAAAAGGATCTGAGGGATTTTCGGCAACAACGGGTTTTTCCTCTTTTATTTCCGGCAAATGCGGTTCCGAAAAACGGCTCGGCACAGGCGTTCTGACTGTCAGCGAAGGATCAGATTGCTGCAAAAAAGGATCAGGATACTGGGAATGAGGCATCGGCAGATTCTCCGGGCTTTGACCGCTTTCATTGGGACGGTCGACCGCAGTGATTTCCGTAACAGAAGATTTAGTTTCCGGTAAAGGTCTGTTCTCTGTTTTAATGTCGTTGTTCGCTGCCAATTCATTTTTAACAACGGGTTCTGCGGATACGCCCGCAGGTTGTCCGGCAACTTGTTTCTCCTGTTCTTTTGGTTCACTGCTTCCCTTGGGAACCGGTTTTGTTTGCACGAGCAAGCCGGCAGTATCCGGCGGCGGGACGACAAATTCGGCAGCAGCCGGCGGCAAAAACTCATCCTTTTTCGGCATATCCGGCGGCTTGGAAACAACAGGGAAGACCGAATCCTCTTCTTGTTGAGCGGCGGCAATACTGAACGTCAATACATCCGGTGCGGTTTCCGGTTTGAACCGTTCCCCCGCCGGAACACGACTGTTCCATTCCGATTCTGATACTGATTCGGAATTCGTTTCGGAATGTGCGTGCGGTGCAGTAATGCGGGTCAGTTCCATACGCTCCGGTTCCGCTCGCCGCGGCGGTACAGACACCAATTTCTCCGGCTGGGGGTCGAAACCGGCGGAGACCGGTTTTCGGTTTTCCAATTCCGGTAAATCCCTTTGTTTGACTAAAATGTCCGGCGACAATGGCAATTTTTCCCTTATTCCGGTATTGAACCGATCCAAACGGATCGGGTTTTCCGTGATATTCCGGCTTTGTCTGTTTACAGCGGATTCTTTTTTCAGATCGGATTTTATGCCAGTCTCTTTTCTTTTCTCGGACGGCAATCTTTTCACCACTGCCGGATTCGATACGGCTGATGAAAGACCGCTGGCGGGGATCCGCCGCAGCATGCCGTTTCCGCCGGTATCGCCGCGAGCAACGGATAAAGAAGTGTCCGGCAATATACGGATAACGGCAGAGTCCGCCGCCGATGTCGCCGCGGTACGATCATCTTTGCGGTTGCCGTGAGTGTCTTGACTGAATGTTAACGTATCCGTCTCATAAATTTTTTCGGAAGGACGAATGCGGAGAAGCGGTTCATTCAAAATGTTATGCTTGATGTTATGTTTTGTTTCCGCATTTTGTTTCGGCAGGGCGGCAATGACCGGCAGCGGGTTTTGTGCTGCCTGAAGGAACGGATCACGCGGCGGAACCGGCATAACGGCTGCCGGCTGCGGAGGCACAGTTAAAAGCGGAATATTCAAAAACGGGTCTTTCGATCCGGCAACTGGCGACGGCGGAGCGTGAACTGTTTCCGGTTTCGGCAAATCCGGCGGCGGCTGGATATTCAAAAACGGGTCGTCCGGCACAA
>JAIRPZ010000065.1 GCA_031256755.1 Planctomycetaceae bacterium | reverse complement strand
CTTCATACGCCTTGTCCATCAACAACACTTTACCCTTGCTAATCTCCTGCGGTATCGCCTCCATCAATTTTTGTCCTTCCGGCGAATCGCCCGCCGACAAGGAGCGGACAAGTGGTGTCGATTCATCGGCAACGACCGAATGAATCTTTGTCGTCCAACCGCCCCGGCTTTTACCGATGGACTGCGGTCCTTTTTTTTTGCGCACACAGCCGTCAGGATGCATTTTGATAGAAGTGCTGTCCAATGCTAAAGGCATAACTTCTTTTTTAGAAACGGCTTGCGACTGAAGATATTTTTCAATCCGGTCGAAAACTCCGTTGTCCGTCCAGCGGCGGAAACGCCGATAGATGCTGTTCCGCTTGCCGTATTTTTCCGGCATGGCACGCCGCAGAATCCGTTTTCGGTGATGTGAATCATCGCCTCGAAAAAGATTGTGTTGTCGATTTTAACATTACCCCGCTGTTTCGGAAGCAAGTGTTTTATCTGTTCGTAGTGTGCGTGTGTCCATTCCATTACGAAATATCATTTTATTAATAAAATATGTCAAGAACAGTGGCAACACGACCTAGAAAGACGGCAGAAATAGACGGCAGGCATCAGACGACAGCAATCTTTCTTCTGCCGTCTATTTAATTATCAATTTTCCATTATCAATTGTCAATTAAAAATACTGCCCGTCCGGCAAGGACTCCTGTCAAAAAACACTGAAAAAACGGGGGACGCATGTCTCCTGCTCTCATTTCCTGCCGTCTGCTTCTATGCCTGTCCGGCACGGACTGCCTAGCGAAGGCGTTTAATTTCTTCTGCTGAAAGACCGGTCAACCGTGAAATTGCGTCAACGGGAAATCCTTCTTGCTTCATCTTGCCCGCCGTCTCTGCGGCTTTTTTCGCTTCGTCTCTGGCTTCACCGATAGCAACACCCTCGGCTCTGCCAGTGTCAATCCATTTGTCCGTCGGTCCTGCTTTAAGTTCAATCTCATTAAAAATCTCTACAAAAGTTCTTGTTTTCATCGTCGCCTCCAATTGTTCGGAATTCTCGTCCGCAATGACATTCAGGTACGCGCCTATTCGCTGCAAGTCCCGGTACTGTGATGCTATTAGTATCCGCTCTAACCCCGCCGCCGTCAACCCCGAACGCAATCCGTGCAGCCAAAGGTTTTCCGCCGCCAGCAACTCCGCCGCAATGACCAACTGCGACAGAGTCCTTGCCGGGCGGACAGTATTTTTGTAATGAAAAATATATTTAGACAGGATTTACAAGATTGTACAGGATAGTGAAAAAATCAAAATCCTGTCTTAAACGAAAAGCGGCGGACGAATCCCCGCCACTCTTATTTATTTCAGCCGTTTTGCAGCCATGCGTCAATTTCTTGAAAAACTTGTTCTTCCGGTACACACCGTCCTTCGGCAACAGCACGCTCTCCTTCCAAAAGGGCTTCCTGTACCCGCTTCGGCAAATCAGCAAAATAATCAGCAATACTGCTGTTTTTCGAGATGATCATTTCTGTTGTTGACATCGTTTATTCTCCGCAAATACTCAAAAAACGGGGGACATATGTCCCCCGTTCTCACACAATTTTTCTACGCGTTTTTTTCATGCGTTCTTTCCGCCCGCACTAGTCAATCGAACCACTTACGGCATTGGTCGCATTCACCGCAGCCATTGCTCCGATCAAACCAGGAGCAGTCATCTGCGGAACAGTGCGGACACCGCCGTCTCCGACAATCCCAATGATTGCGTTTTTATGGTTACTCGCCCAACTGCCTGCTCCTGAATACGTCTCATACGCTGTGGTTTGGGCAGCATTATTACGAGACGCGGCAATCGGACCGCCGTTAAGAAGAGATAATGTTTTCGTGTCTTTACGTGTAACCTGTTGTTTCGCTGGGGCTTCTGCTTCGACTCCCTTGCACATGTAATTTTGGACTTTAGGATTAGTTGCTCCGATCGCAATACCTCCCTGATACCAAGGTCCGTACTGACCGCTGCCTATAGTGGTAGATGGTGTCGTATCGAAAGCTGCCATTGTTGCAGAACCGAACCACGAATGTTCCATCATAACAAGGGTATTGGACGATCCTTTTCCTCCCATTGTTTCCAGACGCGTCCGGTTTGTCCACTTGCCATCGGAAGACCATGCGGCAAATGCTTTCAATGCCCCATTCGAGGAATTATCTACATCCCATTCGCCGCCGCCGTTCCAGGAAGGAGCTGTAAATGTACCAGCGGTAGTCGTCTCATAAGAGCCGCCGCTGATCGCCGCATACGAACAAGCCCGCACGTTGTCATTCGCCGAATCCCGGCTTGGACATTTGAAGTAGGCAATATTGGCCGTTTCAAATTGTGTGGGAACCGTCCATGCGTTCCAATTATTCGCACCGGGATTGGTCAGGTTGTAGAGCAAACCCTGCTCGATAAAGGGAAGCAGATGCACGAAGATACTTGGGTTGCCCGTAGCGGCAGCACCGGTGAGGTAGGCATCTGCAGGGATATACGATGCTGTAGTCGTATTTGCGTAGGTGTGCATCGCCAGCACGAGTTGATGCCCATGGTTCTGGCACTGCATTTTCCGTGCGGCTTCGCGTGCCGCCTGAATCGCCGGCAAAAGCAAGGCGATCAAAATTCCGATGATGGCAATCACCACCAACAGTTCAATCAGGGTAAAACCGCGTTTGCGGTTCGAAATCGTTAATGAAGTCATAGTATTAGTCCTTTCCGGCTATTAAGCCGAATAAAGTAATGAATGAAAAGTATGAAATAACGGGTTTGTTTGTGCCGGTTCCGAGAACCGGAAACACAGAACAGATTTTTCGACAAAACCGGAACGCCGTAAGACATTCCGAAAATGAACTATTTGAGTTCGACTACAGTCCGGTCGGTGGCATCACCCATCCGGCACAGGGCTGCTTTGTCCATCCCTGCATTGACCAATTGGACTGAACCGTCCAACAAACCGAAGGTAATGATCCTCGCATGATTGGAACCCCACGCACCAGCATTCGTTGCTGCTTTGTAGGAAGCAACGTCGCCTTGCGGTTTTTTTGATTTCATAATTGGTCCGCCATTGATGACATAATTGTCCGTGAAATTGCCGGTATCTACCAATGCCTTGCAATAACGGTTGTACACTGTGGTTGCGGCCACCTCAGCACCATAATACCAGTTTCCCAGCGGACCGGTACGAGAATTTGTGTCGCTGCCCAGCCAAGCGATTTCACCGATGCCGAAAAGGTTTGACGTGCCGCGTGACACGCCGTCCACACGTTTCGGAGAACCACTCGAAGCGATCCCTCCATTTCGCAAGTTGATACTTTTCTCAAATTTATCAGCGAGAGTACCGCCAGAGTTGATATCCGCCACAGAATAATTCGGTGTTCTGCCTGTATTTCCAGTTCCGGTTTTCCCACCGGAAACGGCAACATAGGTTGCTGCTGGGTTGGTAGAAACTTTGTACCCGGAACTCGGACAAACGAAATAGCCTACTTTAGCGGCATTCGCTGTTGCTGTATCTGCACAACCATACGTGCCGTTGGTGATTGCCTCGGAACGTCCGATATGAAACGCGGAATACAGAGCAACCTGCTCGATATTGGGGAGCAGATGCACAAGGTAACTGGGATAGTTCCCAACCGCCATACCGCCATCAAAAGGGAGTTCGCCTTGCGTGTTTTGCGACACGTAATTGTGAACAGCCAGCGCGAGTTGGTGACCGTTGTTCTGGCATTGCGCCCGCCGTGCGGCTTCACGCGCGGCTTGCACCGCCGGCAAAAGCAAGGCAATGAGGATACCGATGATGGCAATGACCACCAGCAGTTCAATCAGCGTAAAGGCACGGCTTGCGTGCCGATGAGGAATGTATGAAGTCATAATAAATCCTTTCCGCCGCAGAAATCTGCGACTTTCTTTATGAAAAACCGGCAGAACAACGCATTCCGCCGTAATCTACTTCTATTATAACCTGAACGGAGGAAAATGTCAAGGGCAGGGGGAGGAAGAAAAAAAGAAAATATTTCGGACAGAAA
>JAIRPZ010000278.1 GCA_031256755.1 Planctomycetaceae bacterium | reverse complement strand
ACATAATGTCCTGCGTGCCAATCCACGTGGACGTATAAAGAACCTTTGTCGGAGAGGAGTTCTCGCATCAGGACGAGTCGGGGATAGAGCATCTGCAAGTAGGAAACGGTGCCGTCCTGCCACGTATCGGAGTACGCTTTCTGTTCCATCACGGACGGCTGCTGTTGTATTTCGCCGAGGCGGAGTGCGATTTTCGTTTTGTAGTCCGCACCGGACTGAAACGGCGGGTCGATGTAAATCAAGTCGATTTTTCCGCCGTATCCTTCGGCAAGAAGGGCCTGCATCACATAGAGGTTGTCGCCGTAAATGAGGCGGTTCAATTTCTCTGCAAAGGACTCCTGCCCGTTGACCTGTTTTCCTAAATTGCCGATTTCGTGAATGAGACCGGCATTGACTGCGGTTTGTTTGGCGGGTGCGACGAATTCGGCGGTTTGCAGGGCGAGACGCTGTGTATTGCCGATATTTTTGAGGATTTCTTCGGCTTGTTTTTTACCGGCGGCAGCAATTTCCGGCAGGAGCGTGATGAGGGACATTGTCTTTTACAGGAGAGCGTTTCGATAGCGGCGACCGCGTGAACAGTATTCTGATTGTTGTATCCGATTTCGGAATCCGGTGCAAGCCGGGCGTTTGAAATTTTTCGCCGGTGTTTTCAGAGTCCGCCGGATTTTGACGCAGGAAAAAGAATGCAATATACTCATGAACTCATGAAAATACTTGTGCCGCAAGTATGATCATGAGAATGCATAATGCGGTAAAATGCGGCTTGTGGTTTGGTTTTAACGAGGCGGCGAGAAGGACAGCATTTTTGGAAACGCCCCCGAAACATCATCACCGCAACACCGGAAATCGGTTTGACCTTGAATACGGAAAATACCGATAATCGGAAATATGGCAGAGACACTCAAATTCAATCCGCGCCGGCGGCGGCTGATGACCCGGCGTATCGAAACCCGATCTTCCCGGCAGGATTGGCTCGAAGGATTTTTACGCTACATCACCAGCGAAATCCGGCTTGCCGATAATTCCGTTATGGCGTACCGCCGCGATATGGAACATTTTTTCCGCTGGCTCGGCAATCGGACGATTCAGCAACTCCGCACGCACGCCCTCGCCGACTATGTCGTTTGGCTCGAAAAGCGGCAACTGAAAGAAGCATCACGGGCAAGACATATCGTTTCGCTCCGTGTTTTCTTCCGTTATTTACAACTCGAAGGGGCGATGCTCGGCAATCCTGCCGAACTGCTCGGCAGTCCGAAACTCTGGGAACGTCTGCCCAAAATTCTGACCGAAGGACAAGTCAGAGAACTGTTGACCGCACCGGAAGCAATGTCCGACAAACTCTGGCAGCGGGACAGAGCCATTTTGGAATTTTTTTATGCAACCGGCTGCCGGTGTTCCGAAATTGTGAACCTCCGGTTGGACGACATCCATATTGACGAAGGGTACTGTCTTTGTACCGGCAAGGGAAACAAACAGCGGATTGTACCGCTCAACAAAAAAGCCGCCGCCGCTTTTCACCGATGGATGAAAGAAGAGCGGGAAACCGTGTTGCGCCGCCGGAAAGTCGGGGAAAAGCCCTCTTTCAGGATTTCCGGCTGGGGAACCGAAACGGCCCGCGAATCGAAAGTCCCTTGGGCGTTTTTATCTTTTAAGGGGTATAAAATCAGGCGTGAAGCAATATGGGAACTGGTTAAAAAATACGCAGCGCGGATCGGTGCGCCTCCCGCCATCAGTCCGCACACATTGCGGCACAGTTTTGCGACCCATTTGCTTGCCGGCGGAGCGGACTTGCGGCAGGTGCAGGAAATGCTCGGTCACGCCAGCATTGCCACCACGCAAATTTATACGCACGTGGATATGACACGGCTTAAAGAAATTCACGCCAAATTTCACCCAAGAGGATAAGCAAAACGCATTTGCTGTCTGTGTGTGATTGCTCTTGCGTGGGACAGATTTTTTCTTTATGCTCCGGCGGCATGGCATCAACTTCTTCATCACAGCCGGTCACGTATCGTGCGGTTCCGTTCAACTTCGTGGACTTGGAAGCGAAGGCAACGGCGTATCTCGCTCAAGTCAAAGAGGAAGCCTTGCGTTTGGCGGCGGCGGCGCAGGCGGAAGTGCTGAAAATCCGGCAGGAAACCGCTGCCGAAAAAGAAAAAAATCAAGCCGAACTCGAAGCGGCAAAAAATCAGGCGAGAATCGAAACCGAAACGATCCGCAAACAATTAGATGAACTGCACGGCAAACTGAAACTTGAAGAAGAAAACTTTCAAAAACGGAAAGAACAACTCGAAAAAGATACGGCGGCATTAAAAATCAAACAGCAGCAGGAGTCCGAAGAATCCCGGGAAAAGGGATTTGAAGAAGGGAAAAAAGCCGGCTACGATGAGGGACATTCCAAAGGTTATGCTGACGGCGAAATGAAAGCCCAAATTGATTATGCTGAAAAGGTTCATCATGAAGCGGAAATCCAACTTGGTGCAAAACTGGAAACGCTGCTTCCGGCATTATCCGGCATGATTGACCAACTGGAAACGGCGAAACGTTCATTTTTGCAGTATTGGGAAGAGCATGTGATCCGCATTGCGGCGGCGATTGCGGAAAAAGCCGTCAACCGGCAATTACCGGAAATGATTGACGTGCCGATAAAACTTCTTCGGGAAACGCTGGAATTAGGGACAGGCAGTACATCGCTTCGTATCCGGCTGAACAGCGGCGATTATGAAACGCTGAAACCGCAGATTGACATTCTTGTTCGGGAAATGACGCGGTCGGTGCCGGTTGAAATGATTGCGGATCCGTCTGTTGCTGCCGGCGGATGTGTTGCTGAAACGTCCAAAGGAAGTATTGACAATCAGATTTTTTCCCGCATTGAGCGTATTGAACAAGAATTATTAACTTTTCCCTAAACGGAGGAAAAATTGATAATTAAGAGACGGCAGATTACAGACCGCAGACGGCAGAAAGAAAGATTGCTGCCGTCTGATGTCTGCCGTCTGCAAACTGCGGTCTGCAAATCCAACAGTTGCTGAAGTTTTTCTTCATCTGGATTAAACTACTGCGTCAATGCGTACAAAGGACACTGAAAAAACTGACTGCCGGTGCGGGCAATAAATGCCTCTTCTTGATTATGAGGGGCAAATAGCGGATAATCCGGGTTTGTCTTAAAACGAAGTGAAAAAACAGAAACCATGCTCTCTTTAACTGTTGTGATACCGGTTCGGAACGAAGCCGAACATATCGCCGAAGTGCTTGACCGCCTTTTGGAGCAGCATTACGATTCCGGCAAGTTTGAAATCATCGTTGCGGACGGACTTTCTGCGGATCAAACACCGCAAATCGTTGCCGGATACGTTCAAAAATATCCCAACGTCCGGTATTTTGAAAATCCGAAATTACTTGCCAGTGCTGCCCGGAACATCGGCATACGGAATGCCGCCGGCGAAGTGATTCTAATCATTGACGGACATTGCATCATCGACAGTAAACAGATGCTAGCCCGTGTGAGTGAAACGCTGGAAAAATCAGGAGCGGATTGTCTCGGTCGTCCGCAGCCGCTGGAAATGACCGATGCCGCACCGCTGCAATGGGCGGTGGCTTCAGCAAGACGCAGCCGGCTCGGACATCATCCGGATTCGTTTATTTATTCCGATCAAGCCCGATTCGCACCGGCAAGCAGCGTTGCCGTTGCTTACCGGAAATCGGTTTTTGAGACCGTCGGTTTGTTTGATGAGACATTTGATGCCTGTGAAGATGTCGAAATGAATACCCGGATTGATGCCGCCGGTCTTAAATGTTACTTTGAACCGGCGATTGCCGTCCGGTATGTTCCCCGCAAGACGTTAAAGGGATTGGCGTATCAAATGTTCCGCTACGGTCGGGGACGGGTTCGGCTTTTCCGCAAACACCGGCACACGTTTTCATGGAGCGGTTTTGCACCGGGTTTGTTTGTTTTCGGTGTGATGTCCGGTCTGCCGCTCTGCTTTGTCCATTGGATTTTTCTTTGGACTTATTTCGGCGTGTGCGGCTTATATTTTGCGGCAATCATTGCGGAATCGCTTCGGCTGACTATCCAACAAAAACGGGCGGACATTTTGTTCCGGCTGCCTTTTGTTTTCCTTGCAGTCCATTTCGGCTACGGCTGGGGTATTCTTCGGGAATGGCGGTTTGCGTTATCCCCGCGCTAAGGCAATGATGCCGCTGCGGACGAGTTCGACAATACCGAAGGGGCGCATTGTGTCCACGAATGCTTCCAGTTTTGATTCTCTGCCGGTCATTTCGATAATCATCGATGTACTGCTGACATCAACGACCTGCCCTTTGAAAACATGGACCATTTCAAGAACCTTGCTGCGGGACCCCGGCAGTGCTTCGACTTTAATCAGCATTAAATCCCGCTCGACGTGTTCTCTGTCCGTAATATCTTCGGCTTGAACAACTGTCACAATTTTTTGCAGTTGTTTCAGAAATTGATCCCGAACCTTTGCATCGCCGACCACAACGAAAGTCATCCGGGAGAGTTTGTGATTTTCTGTTTCGCCGACGGCTAAACTGTCGATATTGTACCCCCGCGACGCAAGCATTCCCGATATGTGGGAAAGCACGCCCGGAACATTTTGGACAAGAGCAGAAATTACGTGACGCATGGAAAGTATTATGACTGAAAACGACCGTAAAGTAAAGAGGGGCGTATCAAAACGCTCTCGGCTGGAATTCGTCGGGCATTTCGATTTGCATCGTATCGCCGCTTTGCGTAACGACAAAAAAGCCCGCCTGTTCTGCGGCTTTCTTGACGTTGGCATCGAAAACCGCTCCGGCAAGACAGCCGTGAATCACTTTACGTTCCTCGCGGTGATAAGTGTCCTGATATTCCCGAAAACGGATCAGCCGCTGCGTAAGCCGTTCAACGTCCCGAAATACCGGTTTCGTGTTGACTTCGACAACGACAATGCTTTTGCCGTTTTCGAGTAAGATGTCGAATTCAAACAGCACTTCCTTTGTTTTCGGATTTTTGATTTTGACATTGGGGGATGCTTTGTCGAAGTCAAAATTTAATTCGTTGAACTTGTCGGCAATGTTCGGAGCGACAAGATGTTCGGCAATTTCACCGAGCCGATTGCTGATGTCGCCTTTGAAATCGTTGACCGATTTGGTAAAAGCGTCGATTCGTTCCCATGCCTCCCGACGGATACGCTCGGTCTCTTGACGCAGACGCTCGGTTTCCTGACGGATACTCTCGGTTTCTTCACGGCTTTTCTGGAGAGATCGATCCGTCTCTTGGCGTAGACGCTCGGTTTCTTCGCGACTTTGCTGGAGGGATCGCTCCGTTTTTTTGCGGCTTTTCCGAAAGACACGCTCGGTCTCTTCACGGTCTTTCCGGTGTTGTTCGCGGTCTTCCATCAGCGCAGCCCACACCTTTTCAAATGTCAAGCCGGTAAAATCGGGATATTGAGGATCCGTAATGCTCATTTCTTTCCTGACAAGTAAACAACGATCAACGCATATATTGTACCGCATATTTTACGGTATGCAAACCGCCGGCAAAAGCAAACACGGCAGGCGTATGCCTGCCGCTCCTGCGTATTATCATTCTTCGTATTCCAAGCAAGTACCGAAATACCGATTACCAATTCATACGGACACTCGTTCCGAAGATGTCCTGATAGGTATAGGTATAAGCGGTGCCTGTGTTCTGCTGCGAATGAGTGTATTCAAATATCCACCGCAGATTCGATGTCCAGAACCAGTTTAAGCCGAAGGTCAAATCGTGCTGTCTGCCGCCGGTAGTTGCCCGCCAATCGCCGAGGTCAACATAACCGTACTGCGTTACAAACTGCCACGCACCGAGCGAATCAACCAGATTCCATTCGCCGCATTTGAACGGGTGGAACGGCTTTCTCACCTTTGCCGCTCCGAAATTCCCGTTTGCCAAACTGTATTCCCGCCAGTCGCCGGTCAGGAAGTACGTCAATTCCACCGATGCACCCGTTGCCGTTTTGTCAACGTTGCCGCCGTACTTTGCAAAGAACGCTTCGGAACGAACCGCAAACGGTCCCGATTGATACGCCAACTCTGCCCCGCCGCGATGGTGGTGATTGGCAGTGATAGCACCGGTTGTCAGCGTTGTGTCAAGCCAGTTGTTGC
>JAIRPZ010000219.1 GCA_031256755.1 Planctomycetaceae bacterium | reverse complement strand
GCAAGATGCGTCCGGTTGTTCCGCCGAAGAGTAACCGGAAGAAACCTTGGCGATATAGTAAGAAGTTGTATAAGCGGAGGAATGTTGTTGAACGTAACTTCCGTAAAATAAAGGAGTTTCGGAGAGTGTTCACCCGATACGATAAACTCGATGAAACCGATAACACTTTTATTGCGCTCGCAAACATTGCCATTTATCTGAAAAATTAGCGTCAACACTACCTAATTATCAATTCTCCATTATCAATTAAAAATATGCCCGTGCGGCGCGGGCTACTTTTTCAGACGCTGCCGGAATGTTTGAATCAATGCCGCAACGTTTTCAGCAGCCGCCGCCGGATCCGCTTCAACCAATTTCTGAAACGCACTTCCGATAATCACTCCGTCCGCAATGGACGAAGCCCGTTGAACATCGTCCTCCGTCGAAACACCGAACCCGACCGCAAGCGGTGCCGACGTGTCCTGCCGCATCGCTTCTAAATCCTTCGCAAGAACCGGCCAGTCAATCGAACCGCCACCGGTTACGCCATGCCGGGAAACAATATACACAAAACCGTCCGCTTTCGATAAAATGATTTTCCGGCGTTGCGAGTCCGTTGTCGGCGCAATCAGCCGAATAAAAGAAAAGGCAGAACTCTGCGGAACACACGACATAATTTCCGCCGCATTTTCACTGGGTAAATCAACCGCAAGTACACCGTCCGCACCCGCCGCCAATGCCCGCCGGACAAATGTTTCCGCACCCATCGACAGAATCGGATTATAGTACGAAAAAATAATGACCGGCAAAGAATGTTTCTGCCGCAAACGCTGCACCATTTCCAAACCCTTTGCCAGCGTCATGCCGCTTGCGATGGCACGTTTGGAAGCACGCTGAATGACCGGTCCGTCGGCAGTCGGATCGGAAAACGGAATGCCCAATTCCAAAATATCGAGACCGGCGGAACACGCCGCATCAAGAATACGATACGATGTTTCGGCATCGGGATCGCCGGCAGTTAAATAACCGATTAACGCAGCACGCTGTCCGCTGCGGACTCTTTGAAATGTTTCGGAAAGATTGCTCATTGTATTAGGAATCATGTCGGATGAATAATAAATACGCCGGAAAAATTCCGGCGGCTGAATGCTGTGATTCTCTGTTTTGGTTCTCTGTTTCGGTTATAGGTTTAAGGTATCGCAAATATGCTGAATGTCTTTATCGCCGCGTCCTGATAAACAAACAAGGAATGTTTTTTCTTTGTCTGCACTGCGGTCGGCGGCTTCTTTGATTGTTTGTGCCAGTGCGTGCGAACTTTCCAATGCCGGTAGGATGCCTTCATAGCGGCACAGCATTTGAAAAGCGGAAACCGCCTCGTCATCGGTGACCGTTTCGTACCTTGCCCGTTTCGTTTGGTGCAGGTAAGCGTGTTCCGGTCCGATGCCCGGATAATCCAAGCCCGCCGAAATCGAATACGCTTCGCGGATCTGTCCATGTTCATCTTGCAGCAGCATCGACTTTGTTCCGTGCAAAACGCCTAAACGTCCGCCGTTCAGCGATGCCGCGTGTTCACCGGTTGCAAGCCCTTTCCCTGCCGCTTCCACGCCGATCAACTCCACATGCGTATCATTCAGAAAAGCGTAAAAGATTCCCATGGCGTTGCTTCCGCCGCCGACAGCGGCAACGACACTGTCCGGCAATTGACCCGTTTGTTCCAATATCTGCTGCCGTGCTTCTTCGCCGATAATTTTCTGGAACTCGCGCACAATGTACGGATACGGATGCGGTCCCGCAACGGTACCGACAACGTAAAACGTGTCCGCCGTCACAGAACTCCAATACCGCAGTGCCTCATTCATTGCGTCTTTCAGCGTGCCGGTGCCGGAGTCGACGCTCTCTACTTTGGCACCGAGCAATTTCATCCGCACAACATTCGGCTGCTGCCGGCGGATATCTTCCTTGCCCATAAAAACTTTGCAGCGCAGCCCGAACAGTGCTGCAACGGTCGCGGCGGCAACGCCGTGCTGTCCGGCACCGGTTTCTGCAATCAGACACGTTTTGCCCATCCGTTTCGCCAGCAACGCCTGCCCGATGGTGTTGTTGATCTTATGCGATCCGGTATGATTCAGGTCTTCCCGTTTCAGATAAATGCCCGCACCGGCAAATTCGCTTAACCGTTCTGCAAAATAGACCGGCGACGGGCGACCGGTATAGTCCTTCAGCAAATTGCGGTAGTCCTGCCAAAAAGACGGATCCTGCAACGCCTGTTCGGCGGCGGTTTTCACTTCATTGAGCGGCGACATCAGCGTTTCACCGACATAGGTGCCGCCGAATTCGCCGAAAAAACCGTTGTTGTCGGGAAGTAAAGTCATCTTTTATCACGCCGGACGCATCCGGCTGCTCACGAAAAACTCCGCACGATTGTAATCATTTTTCGGACTTTTTCAATATCTTTCCTGCCCGGACTCAACTCAACGCCGCTGGACAAGTCGATGCCGAACGGTTCCGCCTGCCGGAGGAGATCGGCAACATTCTCCGGCGTAATACCGCCTGCCAGCAGTGTCGGAAATTTTTGACAAAACGGTTTCGCCGCCGACCAATCCCAACTCTTGCCGTTTCCGCCCGGCAGTTGTCCGTGCGACAGTTCAAGTAAATAAAGGCGGGCGGTCAAAGATGAAGGAGACGAACATTGCCGTAATCGTTGAACCGTTTCCAATGTGCGGATCACGCGGATGATGTTTAGTCCGGTGTTGTGCCGGAGCAGTCCGTTACTTAAAAGAGAAAATTCATCATCGGTTAATTCTCTGTGTACCTGAACATGATCGAACCGGTTTCCTGTTTTTTCAAGAATGTCTGTGATTTCTGTTGCAGCGGCATCGGCGGCAACGAGTACGGTTTTGCGTCCTTGTTTGCGGAAAGGTTCGGCAGCGTCAAGAACCGGCAACATTTGTGCAGCGGTTAAGTGGCGGGGACTTTTCGGATAATGCACGATACCGATACAGTCCGCTCCGGCTTTGAAAACTGCTGCCGCATCTTCCGGCGTTGTGATCCCGCAAATTTTAATGAACATATTGTTTAACCTGTCACCTATCGTTTAACCGAATTGTTTCACCGCGGCTTCAACTGCCGAGTAATTCTTTCAATAGGGCGATCCGGTTTTCGTTTTTCGACAGGTACTCGCCGATCAGGAAACACCGAAAGCCCGCTTGTTGCAGCATTTTCATATCGGCTCTGCTTTTTATTCCGCTTGCTGCCACAACCGTCTGCGTTTCGTCAAAGGCACCGAACAGCCGTTTGACATTATCCCTATCAATGTCCATTGTCGCCAGATTCCGGCTGTTGATACCGATCAGCGGAAAGTGAAACGGTGCTATTTTTTCAATGTCGTTTTCGTCAAAAACTTCGACAAGAGCGTCTAATTTCAACTCTGCTGCCAGTTGATGATAATCCCGCAGTTGTGCGGTTTCTAAACATCGGGCAATGAGCAAAACCGCATCAGCAACTAACGCTGCTTCATAAATCTGTTTTTCGGAAACGATAAAGTCCTTTTGCAGCACCGGCAGTGAACAATTTTTTCGTGCGGCGGCAAGAAAATCCATTGACCCGAAAAAGAAATTTTCCTCTGTCAGTACCGAGACGCACGCTGCACCGCCGGTTTCGTACTCAGCGGCGAGTGCTGCCGGATTCAGGTGCGACGCAAACAGTCCGCGTGCCGGACTGCCGCGCTTGATTTCCGCGATGATGCCGGTTTGTTTCGCTTGCAGCGTTTGCCGGAACGGACGAAAATCCGAACGTTCTCTGTACTGCCGCTGTAATTCCGAAACCGGCAAGGTTTTCGCGGCAATATCTTTTTTACGCTGCTGAATGATTTGATCTAAAAGGTTCATGGGAGAATAAAAGAACAGTGGAGGAGATAAAAATGAAAAAACAAAAAACACAATGAAAATGCAGAACGGAGAATGATACGGGCAAATTGCTGTTTTTGCAAGTTTACTCTGAGCGGCGTTTGTGATTTTCCTATCTTTTCATAATTTCGTCCCTCCGCTGATCAAACTCTTGCAGACGTTTCATCAATTCCGCATACTGTTCCGGTCGGTTTTGTTTTTCATATTCCTCATTCATAAAAAGATAAAACTCGTGGATGTCCGCAAAATTGCAAAAACGGCGGCGAAGTTCCAAATTCTCGTTTTTGAGCAACGAATAGGGAAAAACATGGTTTAGCAGCGAATCCGTCAGGGAAAAGTTATTGCCGGAACGTTCCCATTTCGCAATTAAATCCTGACACGCATGACAATAAGTTGTAAAGGATTCTTTTTTGCAATGCAATTTGTA
>JAIRPZ010000174.1 GCA_031256755.1 Planctomycetaceae bacterium | reverse complement strand
GGAACCGGTTGTTTGCCCGATTTTCAGCCAGTTTTGTTTTTCAGAAACCGTCGGCAGAGCAAAAGCGTAAAGTTTCATTGCGGCATTGTACCACATCGGTTTTCGTTCAGCAACGTTTTTCCGTTCTTATGCATTTATGTACTGATTCTGCCTTCCGTGATGAATCCGTCTTGCAGTTTTTTAATAGCCGCTGAAGATATAATCGTCCAAAGAAACAACAGTTTTTTATTTTTGCAGGAAGAGCGTTTGAACCGCCGCCTGAAAAAAACATGGTGTTTGTGATTATCTTTTCAACACGGCAATTTTTCCGCACTTCGATTCACCATAACAAGATTAACAATGACAACGTTGCTGAAAACGTTATTCTTTACTTTCTCTTTCCGGTTGACATTCGCCGCCGCGGAACAGGCAGGGCATTAAATATCTGTATGTCGGAGTCAATAATCCGGCAATGCCGCCGCAAAGCCGTTGACCTGCCGTTCACTCTTTATTATCAGTCCTATTCGCATGCGGACTTTGCAGAGTTTCGGAAAACGGAACGGCGGAACGCGGACATTCCGGTTCATCATTGAACAGCGTTGAGGAATGTATGTGCAGGGGCATCAATGCCCCGCTTGTTACAGCGTTTCAATTTCATTTGAAAAACAAGTCAATGTTAAGGACAAGCACAAAAAAACCGCTCACGGCTGCCGAGCCGGTGAGCGGTCAGAAGCGAAAGGAATCCTACTCTTCGTCATCGCCGTCGAAAGCATCAAACAAATGCCGGCTCCTCCACTTCCAGGAGATGTCTTCCTTTTTTCCGGTGCAGTTTGACTACGCCGCGTACAAACTCACGGAATATCCCGATGTCCAACGCCGTTGCCGACGGACTTTCCGGGTGAAACTGCGTGCCGACGGCGAACCAATCCTCGTCCAGCGATTCTATCGCTTCCACCACGCCGTCAGGGCAGCGTCCTGTTACAAGGAAACCGGGGGCAACATCATCTATCGCCATGTGATGCATACTGTTCACCCGAATATCGTTCTCCCCATAAACACGCTCCATCAAGGAACCCGGTTCGACTACCATTCCGTGCCGGTGTGCGGGGTCCATTGCGTCACGATGCGGCAACGCCTTCGGCAAATCCTCCGGGATATGCAGATGCAGAGTTCCTCCCTGCGACACATTCAGGAGTTGCATCCCCGTCCCGATACCAAAAACGGGCAGCCGGTGTTCCGCCACCTTTTCAATCAGGAAGCGGTCAAACGTTTCCCGGCGTTCATCTAATAATTTCACCGACGAATGGAGTACATATCCGTCCCGGCGGGGGTCGAGGTCGCCGCCGCCGACCATAACGATGCCGTCCAGCATGGAAACAATCTGTTCCAAGTGGGCATCAAGGTATTTGTCATCGTGATAGGGGGGGATCACAATAGGTAATGCGCCTGCCGCCAGCAGGGAATCGTAATAACCGGCAAATACAACACTCAATGCCGGTGTTCCTTTTTGAGTGTTTCTATAGTCCGTATTGATTCCGATCAACGGCTTCCTTGACATTCTCAATCCTCCAGGTTGTTACAGGGTATTTCGTCAAGGAACCGCCGTCTGTACGAACTAGATCATTCGATCCAAAAAGGACGAAACCGCTCTTTCTAATCTGCCGGAAATCCGGGGGTGTCCGCAGACAAACCGCAACCGTCGGCACAATTCCGGCAAACGTTCCAAGCGGTACGTTTGAGGCGGAAATACAGGGATTATCAAAGGGCAATCCGTAATCTTTTTGAATGTAACTCCTTGCAGTACAATGCGTTGCGGTTATCTCCAATTCCCGAAGGGTTGCCGGTTGTCAAGCCGGGTTAGGGCGGAAATTGCGAAACGACCTGTGAATGGAAACTAACGGTGTGTCAGCACCGAACTTGAAATGTAAGTATGGGGGGTAGTATAACGGCTGTCCAAAATCTTGCAAGGTTTTCGGCTATTTTGTGGTCATTGCTCTTCCCCCACTACTACATATTGATTTTATGACAGAAAAACATGCTTGAAGCAAAATCAGCAGACAAAAAACGGTCGCCGTAAATCCTTTATCAAGAGGAAGTTATAGAAAAATCATTTCGGGAAAACCGTAAAAACAGACGTAAATAGAGAAGAGGAAAAGAGTTGCGGCAATTATAGCGATTATAATGATTGCGGCGATTTATCCGCATGTTCCCATTGTTTTTTGCCCATGCAAAAAAGAAAATCACGAACGCATGGAATCGTTCTTTTTTCTGTTCTTGCCCCGCTTTATTTGCCGATAGAAGAACGTGTCGTATTTTTTCAAACTTCTAATGGACTCCCGAATCATTGCCCTCGCCGTTTTGGTGGCAGGAGAAATCGGATGTTTCCTGCCGCTTTCAGCGGCTGAAACGCCTGTTTCCGATATGGGTACGCCCAAAGAAGTTCGGATGTATCTTGCGTTGATTGCGAAAAACGAGGGAAAGTCAGACGGTTCGCTGGCGGTTCCGCACCACCGGCTGGCAAAAATCTACGCGGAAACGGGAAACAGCGAACGGGCGGAATCGCACTTCGGTCTTGCCTTAAAAAGTGCGGTACCCCGGCAAATTCCCGGTATTTCAGCCGATTTCGCCGATTTTTTGATACAGCGGGAGGAACTTCATCGGGCAGAAAACATTCTCCGTCAAGCATTACCGCATGCTCCGCGAAACGAACACATTGTTATACGCCTTGCCCGTTGTCTCGTTTTGCAGGAAAAAATCATGGAAGGATTGCGTTATTTTAAGATGATTTATTCCGATACCGAAGCCAAAAGACAAGTGGCAATGATTTATCGGGAGCAGGGTGATACCGATATGCTGGCGGCTATCGGACGAAAATGGGAAACTGCACGAATTGACGACATTGTTTCTCCTGCCGGACGGTCTGTTCCGATGTTAGCCGCTGCACCGCCGGTACCGGCTTTCAAGACACCACCTGCGGCACCGATGGCACCGGCGTTGAGGGAACAGGTCAATCTTCCCTTTCCCAAAGTACAGACGACGGCTCCGCCGTTGCCGATTCCGATTCCGCAGCCGGTTTTTGCAAGTCAGCCGGTTGTACGTCCGCCCGCCGCCAATCAAACAGCAGCAAGCCAAACTGCAAGCGTGCGGTATCCGAAACCGGCACCGCAGCCGGCAGTGATCGCCGGTTTGTCCGCACCCAATCCGCTCAATTTACCGATGCTGCCGCTGGAAAATTTGGCAAAAGCAGCAGAATCGGAAGAAAGCGATCTGCCTCCCGTCTGGGAACGCCCGAAACAGAAAACCGCCGTTTCGAAAACGTATGTCTCTCAATCAAGGCGGCATTATGTCGTCAATGCCCATTCAACAGAGGAAATCAACCGGCTTTTTTCTGTTTTGCCGGTTGCCGCTGCTGTTCCGGCTGATGAACAGTAAGAGACCGAGTAAATGGTATAATGATGCTTATGTCCGGTACTCTTCCGTCCCGCATCGGTCTTATTGCCGGCTGGGGACGTTATCCGATTTATCTTGCCGAAGCCCTGAAACAACGGGGTGCCGCCGTTTATTGTCTCGGCATTGTCAATCATGCCGACCCGAAACTGAAAACGCTTTGCGATGATTATTGTCCGCTGGGTCTCGGCAAACTGCAAACCGCTTTCCGGTTTTTCCGGCAGCATGGCTTGACTTGCGGGACAATGGCAGGCAAAATCAACAAGAAATTGCTGCTTGAACCGATGCTGCTCTGGCGGCAACTGCCCGATTGGTACACGCTTCGCACTTTTGCGCCGATGTTTATCACCGGCAAAAAAAACAGCACAGACGATACCTTGCTCGGCGCAGTCGTCAATGCTTTTGCAAAAAACGGATTCCGGCTTTTACCCGGCACTGATTTAATTCCCGACCTGCTTGTGAAACGGCAAAAATTGACGCGGCGCGGTCCGACATCCGCAGAATGGAAAGATATTTGCTTCGGCTGGAAACTTGCCAAAGAGATGGGACGGCTCGACATCGGGCAGAGCGTTTGCGTCAGCGGACAGACAGCGTTAGCCGTGGAAGCCATTGAAGGTACCGATGAATGTATCCGCCGTGCCGGTTCGCTTTGTCCCGGCAAGGGCTTTACGGTGGTGAAAGTCGCCAAACCGCAGCAAGATATGCGGTTCGATGTACCGACATTCGGATTATTCACGCTGCAAACAATGCATGAATCCGGTGCGAGGGTCTTGGCCGTCGAAGCGAACCGGACGATATTCATTGATCGGCAGGACGTGGCGGACTTTGCCGACCAGTACAATATCTGCATTGTGTCGATCCATGAAGACGACAGCGACCGCGGAAAATCGCCGTTTGCAGAATTTCCCGATTGACAGAGAACATCTATGGCAAAAACCGCACTCATTACAGGCATTACCGGTCAGGACGGCGCGTATCTCGCCCGCCTGCTGCTGGACAAAGGATACACTGTTCACGGCATCCGGCGGCGGAGTTCCTCCGTCAACACCGCCCGCATTGACGAAATCGGACAAAATCATGACCGGTTTCATCTGCATTACGGCGACATGACCGATGCTGCCGGTCTCGTCCGTATTCTTTGCGGCACGCAGCCGGACGAAGTGTATAATCTTGCCGCCCAGTCGCACGTACAGGTCTCCTTTGATATGCCGGAATTCACCGGCAATGTCAACGCACTCGGCGTTGTCCGTCTTTTAGAAGCGATCCGCGAACTCGGCTGGGAAAAGAAAGTCCGGTTTTATCAGGCATCTACCTCTGAACTTTTCGGCGGCATGACTGCGGAACCGTGCAATGAACAGTCGCCGTTTTATCCCCGAAGCCCCTACGCAGCGGCAAAACTTTACGCATATTGGGCAACCGTCAATTACCGGGAATCGTACCGGATGTTTGCCTGCAACGGGATTTTATTCAATCACGAAAGTCCGCTGCGCGGCGAAACGTTTGTCACCCGGAAAATTACGAAAGCGGTTTGCCGTATTGAGCAGCATTTGCAGGAAAAATTATCCGTCGGCAATCTGAATGCCAAGCGGGATTGGGGACACGCCGCCGATTTTGTCGAAGGTATGTATCTGATGCTGCAACAGAACGAACCGGACGATTATGTGCTGGCAACCGGCGAAACCCGAAGTGTGCGGGAATTCATCGAACATGCTTTTGCCGCCGCGGAGATCACGCTTGAGTGGCAGGGACAGGGATTGAACGAACAAGGAATTGACCGGAAAACCGGCAAGGTGCGTGTCGATGTTGATCCGCAGTTTTTCCGTCCGGCAGAGGTGAACGTGCTGCTCGGAGATGCAGGCAAGGCAACACGCAAACTCGGATGGAGACCAAAACATTCCTTTGCTGATCTCGTCCGCGATATGATTGAACACGACCGGCGGCAGCGTTGATCATCCCACATGAGTTGAATGAACGTCCAACGCCGCCACCTTTCCGTTATCAATTATCCTTTTGCTTCGGGTTTTGTCTCTTCCTTAATTCCCCTGCCGAAGAGCAGGAAGAGGAGGAAGAATAACGCAGTGAACGTTGCCGGTCCCAGCGGAATACCGTTCCAGTTTTTCGAGTCCACCAGAATGCCGAACCAGTTGTATGATTGGGCTTTCAGGTACGCCGCCCGTTCAATCTCAAACTCGTCTTTGTCAGCATTGACGATTTTCTTCAACGCCGCAAGCAATTCGGCTTTTTCGTATTTTACGCCGCCGATTTCCGTTTTGTCTTTTAACGCATCCAATTCTTTCGATGTCAGTTTATTATCCTTGTCGGCATCGAGAAAACTCAAATCGGCAATTTTGGTCTCTTCTTTGTTGCCGTCTTCCTTTTTCAGAGCGTTCTGAACAAGTTTACCGAGGTCGAGATATTTCACCCAAGAACTCTCCGCTTTGGAATCGCTCCAAGCAGGCAATTCTAAAACGGCATGCGTCTGAACCTTTTTCCAGAAATCTGCCGGCGTGTCTGAAGGCAGAACAAATTGTTCCGAATATGTTTTGACTTCATTCTCGGTCAACATCTGCAACTTTTTAATCCCCGCCTCTGCCGGTGCATTGTCCGGCAAGTCCCGAATATAGCCGTAGCCCAGCGAACCGAGTGTCTGCCCCACACCCAAAAGCAGGAACGCCATCAATCCCTGAACGCTGTTTTTCAGGTTCGCCGGTGCTTTTGCATCGGCATACATATAAGCCGCAACATACAGGAACGAATAGCAGAATCCGTGCAAAAGCAGGGCGATGACCGCTGCCGTATCAACTGATTGTTCGAATCCGCCGAGGGCAAAAACCCAATACCGCAACGCCCACGCTCCCAAACCGAGAACCACCACCCACTTCAAGCCGATGCGGGCAATGAAAAACGGCAGCAGCGACATAAAGAACAATTCGCTGAACTGATTGAGCGTAACCAATGCAGTCGGATAGCCGTGCTGCGCCATATACGCCCCCTGAAAAGCGAAGAAGAAACCGCACGCGGGAATACTGCCGAGAAACACAACGAATACGAAAAATGCAAAACCCGCATCGGTAAAGAGCAATTTGACTGCACCGAGTCCGAGGGCATCGCTCTTTTCTCCTGCTGCCGGTGCGCCTTTCGGCGGCGTGTCGGGCAGCGATAAACTGTACAACGCCAGCAGGACGGCACACCCCGCCGCTACATAGAAAAAGTACGGCTGCGTGAGGGGCAGGGCGGCAATGACAAGGTTAATGACAATCCAACCGAATGTACCGAAAACGAAAACGTACGGTGCGGAACCGGACGGCGAATGTTTAAAGACGATGGAATTGACCAGTGCAATGGTCGGCATATAACAGATGCCGGAGAAAAGAATCAGCCCGAACAGCACATAGAAAAACGTGTCGCCCTGCAATGAACTTTGCTGACAAATCAGACCGGCAGCCGCCAGAGCCAAACCGCCGAGCAGGTGCAGCAGCGACACGACTTTTTGTGCCGAAAAGTACCGGTCGGCAATCGGGGCGATGAACAGCGGTGAAATAATTGCGCCGAGGGGAATGGCGGCGAAAAGCCAGCCGATTTGCAAACCGGGCAGTTTCAGTGTTCCGCCGGCATAGGCGGACAGGGCGAAACCTGCCCAACTGCCCCAAATAGCGAATTGGAGAAAATAAGCGATACACAGCCGCGGATACGCGAGGGCGGCAACTTTCGATTCTGTCATGATTGGTTCTTTTTCTTAAAGTAGATATGAGGGGATGTCATGGGACAAAACACTTTTTTTATTTTACGGTAAATTCTGAAAAAAAACAAGAGAGCAACTGTCCGCCTGTTTAATTTTTAATGATCAATTATCCGTTATTTCTCCCTTGACGCTCCGGTGCGGAAATACTATTCTCATTCCGGCGGTTTATCCGTGCGATTTTTGTCTATCAGGCATGGGAAGCCTCTGACCGCAAATGAGAACGTTTTTGTCGTTTCCCTGGCAGTTATTGAACCGGTTTCTCCTTTCTCCATGGGGATTGATCCTGCCCGCTGCACTCCTGATCGGACTCGCAGCGGCTCTGTTTCTCCGGCAAACACCGGTTATGCTCGCTGATTATTATGCCGCTCAATTCAGCGAATGTACCGAAGCCGATGCACCGGAAATCCTCGAAGCGTTAGTCCGGCTCGGCGAAGCCGGAATCGACGGTCTTGTCCGCGGATTAACATCACCCAGAGAAGCTGTTTTTCACGCCGTATTAAAAGTTCTCCGAAGCGAAGCCGAACATTGGGACAATCTGCCTGACCGGGACAAACGCCGCCGCCTTTTTTCCGAATCGCTGCTCCGGCACAGCGGAAAGTTTTCGCCGACCGCAGAAACCGAAGTGATCCGTTTTGCCGAATACCTTTTGCAAAACCGCAGCGGTTCTGCGGATCCGCTGCCGTCAGCCGCCGCCGACCGGCAAAAAACAATTGCCAATTGTGAACGGCTTATCGCCCGTCACAAAACCGGCAGACAGCCGTCAGCCGATGCCGACAACAGCAATGAAAACCGGACAACAGCGGCATTGAATCACCGGTTTCATTATCCGGTTTTGCTTGCCTCGAATGAACGGTCTTTTGTGCCGGTACCGAAAACACTGCCGGTTCAGCCGGTTCAGGAAAACATACCGCCGCCTGCCGGTGATTCCGTGCAGCGGCGTGAACAAGCGGCGGACTCCGCCGAATTATCCCGCAGCAGTCACTTTTTCCCGCCAGAACTCCAACATACCACACCGGAAAATATTCCCCTTTTATCGACCGTCCAACTGATGCAAATGCTCCACCACCCGGAACCGGCGTATACCGAATCCGCCCGGAAAATATTGTCGGAACGGGACGGTTTTACGGAAATGCATTTGAACCTTGCATGGCGGCTGTATCATCCGGTTCCCGCTGTCCGCGGCGAAATCGTCGGTATGCTGCCGCATACACCTTCCGTGCAGCCGGCGGTCTGGCTTTCCGTACTGCTCAACGACCCGGACAACGATGTCCGTTATCGTGCCGCGTCTTTTTTGGCAACGGCAGGCGATCCGGCGTTGCGCCGGCTTTTGGTGGAACAGTGCAAGCGGGACAGCGACGAGCGGATTGTCAATCTTGCCGAAAAGATCGGCGGTTCAGTGCGGAAAATGAGATAAGTGCCGGAGCGGGCTGTCAATCCCGGAAACAGACGTTAAAATAGTCGGCGGTTCTGCGGGCTTTTTTCCGTACTGATAATGTCCGAATTCGTGTCGCAATGGGTTCTCCAACTTGCCAACGGCGATGCCGGTGCGGCACAGCAAATCTGGAACGATTACTTCGGGAAAATCGTCCGGCTTGCCCGGCGTAAACTTGACGGTTTTCCCAAGCGGGACTACGATGAGGAAGACGTGGCGATCAGTGCCATGCATAGTTTTTATCAGGGATTTGCGCGGCACAAGTTTGATCACATTCAGCACCGGGACGATCTTTGGAAGATTCTTGTCACCATCACGGCGCGGAAAGCAACAGCGCACCGCCGGCATCAATTAGCGCAAAAGCGCGGCGGCGGACGGATACGCGGCGAATCGGTTTTCGGACAGCCGGACGGCGGACGCGGCGGCGGGATTGCAGATGTCCTCAGCACCGAACCGACACCGGAATTCGCGGCAAGTGTTGCCGAAAACTGCAAAGTGATGCTGGCTCAACTGCAAGACGAAACATTGCGGCAGATTGCTCTTTGGACATTGGAAGGCAGCAGTACCGAAGAGATTGCCGCCAAACTCGGCTGTGTCCGGCGTACTGTTGAAAGAAAACTGGAGCGTATCCGGGAAATCTGGAGTCCGCCGGAAAAGAGCGGGTAATATAGAAAATGTGTGACGCTAACATTGCCGACAGAGCGAAGCAAGCAGCGTCCATGTCTGTCGTTGCGGTCATAAAACCAGTTTGCCGTGGATAAGCGGGTTAGGATAAACATTCAGCAGGAATCCGGTTATTTTTTTCCGGCAAGAGTTAACACGGCATCCCGAAGTTCGGCAAAACGGCACGGCTTCATTCCGGTTAGTTGCAGCAAGGGATAGGCAACCGATTCCTGTTCACCGAACTCGGTGTTCAACACTTCCGTTGACACCGGATAGAAATCCCACTGATCAACATCGAGCGGATTAAGCGGCTCTTTGTCTTGATGCTTTTCAACACAGAACACGTACACATCGGCTTGCCGCTTGTATTCGGGATCAGATTTGCCGGTTCCCGATGACGAGGCAATGTCAAAGTTGATAGATGATGAATTACGCTGTTCCCAAGTTTGCAGATAAGCCGATGTTTTGACTTCAATTTTGATTCCTTCTTTAGTAAGAATATCATAAGATTGCTGTGCGCGGCTCGGTGTGTCGGTACATTGCATGGCCAGTGCAACGAGAAATTCCGCCAATTTCGAGCGTTCGGTATTGCTGTTTAACTCGGAATGCGCCCAAGCCCAGTAATCGGCAAGACAGACTTCGGTACTGCCGTTCAAATGAATAAAGGGTTCGCTGCCTGTTTGTTTCTTGATTTCTCCAGACATGACCATTTTCTTTTGTTAGATTTGCAAGTTCGCAAGCAGAACCACTCAAGACAGGAGCGATGCGTTCAATAGATGGTTATCTTCCCTCTGTCCAAGGAGGTGCGTTTTCAATACACCGAAAGCGTAACGCCGAAGATGCCCACTGGGATTTGCGCACGCTCCACAAGGGAGCAACGCAACGTTTCAAATCCCAATGGTTAATCATCACAACGGCGAACCGCTTGGACAGTGAAAACAACCAATCCGCCAATAGACGGCTATTGAATTGCTACGAACTCAAAAACTCAAAATTTGATTTATGGTTACTGTCGATCCGGTTTTCCATTTACGCGGAAATCCATATCAACATTATTATTATTTTATCCTATTCCGAAAAAATTGCAAGAGGGGATTGGAAATCGGATTTGTTCATTGAATATGTCGTCGGGCATAGTGTTATATTATCGAAGTGAAACTCATTCACGATGATGCACCGTGCAAGAAGTTAACGAAGAAGGAACAGAGCATGCTCTTTCTTACCGGGACAAATTTGATACGAATATTCCGTGCGGTCTTGTGATTTTTGACCGCCGAAGCGAAGATAAAAATTACCTTGGAAATAACGGATGACTTGGAATGCCGAAGACAATATAACCGTTATCGGCTGCTGAATTGTAATGCCCGGCTTTGCAAAGCCGTCACAGTCGCCGGCAGACGTATATCACATTCCGCTTTTGTATTCCGCAAACAGGGCGGGATAACCCTGTTTCAAACATTCGGAAATTTTACCGCAGGCATTTTTTCGGCGGTTGTTTTGAGGAATTTTTTCAAGAATCGCCGTCAACGGTTCATCCGATGCCACCCGATACGAGGCGATTGTCCGAAGAATCATATTACGGACAGATTCCGGGATGCTGCGGGAAATGTTCCCGCCGGTAATACTCCGACCAGTGTCCGCTGCGTCAAATAAGCGTCCGCCGTTTGCCTCGCCTCTGGTTCGTATCGCTGTCAGGAATTCCAAATGGATATTGATCAATTCCTTCAAAACCGCTTGATTGACACTCGCTGAAAGTGTGTACGTCTTGTTCCGGTAATTATAGGTTTCCCGAACAATATCCTGACCGTAAAAAAGAGCAATCACCGCCAGCGCAGCGGCTGTGCCGACTCCCATACCGCCGCAAAAGTCAGCAGCCACGCCCGTTGTTAACATCAGTCCTCCTTTCGCATAATCCCTCCACGAAAAGGTTTGCTGTTGAATGTCGCTTGTCTCTATCCGGCGGCGGTCTTCAGAAGCCATCCGGTCGAAATCCAGTGTGTCCGGTTTCATTCCCCAAGAATCATTTTCCGGCAACCGAAAAATCGAACGTTTCGTATATTCCGAAGCCGCCATCATGTTTTCTTTCAATGCCCGAAGAAGCGGCTCTTTTTCCGCTTCCAAAGCATCTTTTGCAATGCCTTTTTTTTCCAACCGGAAAGAAGCCGCACCGAAAATTAACGCGGCAAGTTGATCCCGGTAAGCACGAATACGCCGGTTTTCCCGCTCGATCCGAATGGAAACAGCCGTGTCCAAATTTCGGAGTTGCGGTTCGTTCAGTGTCGGTTTGCCGATACTGCGGATTCTTTCGAGAAGTTCCTTTTCCTTCGCAAAGTCCCGGTGCATGGCATCATAATCGCTGACCCAGAAAATGCTGTACCGCTTTAAGACGGTAATCCATGCCTCTTTATAACCGCTGTTTTCCGTATTGCTGCCGGCATCAAGAAAATTAAAAACGGCAATCGCCGGTTTGCCGCAGTGCTGTAAAAGTTTCAGCGCACACTTGGCCGTCTCCGCAAATTCCGGGTCTTCGTTGACCTTGATCACAAACAGGATTACGTCTGATTCACCGACAATGTGCCAAGCGGCGGTATCATCAGGATGAAATCCTTCCCGCCGGCTGCATGCGGTGATTTTTTCCAAATCAATTTCAAATTGAAATTCTTTCTGCAAGGTCCGCAGCATCGAAACCGAATCCTGAAAGCCGGGCGAATCATGAACCCGCAGCAAAATGCGTTCCGAGACCGCATGGGGTTTGTCGTCATAACTGCCCCATTTTAATTGTGTTCCCGGTATCGGCGACATCACCGGCTTATTCTCTTCGGCAATTCCGCCGAAAAGCGTGGCAATAATGGACGATTTACCGGCATTGCTCTGACCGATAACGCAAACTCTGATAAAATTCGATGCGGACATAACACGGTGCGGAAAATGTTCTAAAACGTCACTTTCGGGGCAATTTTCTCCGCCGGACTTTCCGTTTCAAAAAGCACGGCTTCGCCGAAATTAAACATACCGGCAATGATGTTTGACGGAAAGACCTCGCGTCCGGTGTTATAGGCGGTCACCGCATCGTTGTAGGACTGCCGGGCGAAAGAAACTTTGTTTTCGGTCGAAGTCAGTTCTTCTTGCAGGGCGAGCATATTTTGATTGGCTTTCAGGTCGGGATACTGTTCGACAAGTACCATCAGCCGGCTTAATGGACCGGCAAGTTCTCCTTCGGCTTTGTTTAATTGCCGGATCGCCTGCGGATCGCCGGGATTTGCTGCCGCCTGTCCTGACGCACTGTAGGCGGCATTTCTTGCCAGAATGACGGTTTCCAGCGTTTCCCGCTCATGTTTCATGTATCCTTTGACGGATTCCACAAGATTCGGAATCAGATCGTACCGCCGTTTGAGTTGCACATCAATTTGGGCAAAAGCGTTTTTGTAGCGGTTCCGTAAAGTGACGAGGGAATTGTACATTCCGATCACCCAAAAAAACAAAACGGCAAGGACAGCCAGAATGATGCACAGAATGATAACGGGGGACATCGCAGTGGTTGGTGACATAAAGCAGTTAGGATCGTTACGGAAAGGTTGCGGAAAAGGAAACTGCCCGTCAGTATAGCCCGGAGAATAAAAAATACAAGTCCTTGCCGGACTTTCGGTCCGGCAAGGGTTGCCCGCTGCGCTCATTAGAGTTTACTCATGCCTGCGTCGGCATAGGATTTATAACTGCCATCACGAGTGTCCGGTTTTGCCGCAGACAGTTGCGCTGCCGGTGGTACGGCGTTGAACGGTGAAGCCGCCCGCAGCGGGGCTTGCGGATTGCTGCCGCCGGAGTCAGCCGGAGCAATCGGACCGACAGGTTCACTTGCGGTACCGCCTCTTTTGACCCGGATATATTTTCCGACAAGAGCATCATCGAGCGTCAATATGCTGTTGTTTTCCCCGCTCAAACCGTTGGTGATGGTTGTCCATTCTGAATCTGCTGCGGTTGCAGAATCAGCCCATTCCCATGTAAAATCGCCGGTCATGGTAAGAAATCCTTCAGATGTTAGTGCTTCTCCCGCTTTGGGCGTTCCGTTAATCTTAACGGAACCAGAGGGGGGAATAAGACATGTCTCAACTTCTCTTGCAGCAGCAACAAGTACCTGTACCATTATTTCTGTACCATCCTGTACCCGCTTAATCGTAACAAAATCAGGATAAGCCGTCAATCCGTTTATGGGACGTGCTTTCGTTATCACCGCTTGAAGAGCCGCTTGTTTCTCACCGCCTTGCAGTAGTGCCTCTTGCGGATCTTTGAATTCGAATTCCGGTTCACGGTAACAGTATCCAGATTTATAAAACCATTTTTTATATTCCGGTTTCAGTACGAACTTGAGAAATTGATCGGGACCGATACCGTTGTTAAACGGATCATCCTGCGGATAGGCGTGAAGGATGCAGGCAAGCGATGTCATTTCCTTGAGCGTTCTGTTGGAAACCGCCGCGTCAACATCCTGATTTTGATAGTACCAGTAAGGTGCGAACATTGCGCATATTCGGAGAGTGCCGACAGGTCTGGGAGAATTAAAAACGATATGCCGTGTGCGGTGGTCGCAGCGGATCTCGATTCCGTTTGGGAAATACCGGTCAGCCCATTTCAAAAAACCACGGAGAGCAATTTCGCGGTTGAGTTCTTCCCGCACGATGTCCCGAACAGTATCTCTAACGATTAGAACGATCTTTTGCACAATTTCTGTCCGCTTCGGCTTGATTTCGGCTTCTATGATCTTCTGAATGAGCGTGCTGCGATCTTGTCTTTCAGGATTGATCCCAAGATTACGGGCAATATTGTCGCGGTCTTTTTGAATAAGCCCCTCAAGATATGTCTTGCGGTCAGAGACAAGTTCAAATTGACGGGCAACGGCATAAAGAGATTCTTCGCCGGACTGCCCGTCCCGATAGATTGGAAACCGGTTATCGTCATTAAGATAGGCAGCAAGATCGTTTCCGGTTTCGATTTCAAGACACTCCGGGACTTTTCCTTTCAGTTCATCGGCAAGAACAAGTCCGATTTCAGGATGATGAGCGATGTCGTCAAGAGTTTCTCGTTCAAGTGCGTCCAGAGATTCGTTCAGTCCGAGTTCACTGTCCAGTTCGCGGGCAATTTCGTCAAGCGGTTTCGTGCCGGGAAATTTCCCTTGCGGAACATTCTCTTTAAGCCAAGTTTTCCAAGCAGTTTTGTTAGCCCGCCATGCAGTGCTGACCGGATCGGGTTCCTCTGCGGCGGCAAAGACGGCAGCGAGGACGAGGAAAAGAGTTGCGAAAGCGTATTTCGCCGGAGTAGTCCTGCGGGGAAATTTACCCCCCCCCCCCCAATGTGTTTATTGTGACGCTCGAAACGGCACAAACCGTTTTTTCCTTGCAGACGGCAGTAAAACCGGCAGGATTAGTGATGTTGTCTAATCGAATCTTGTTCATCGTTTTTTTCTTAAAAGGGTTGTTAAAAAATTACGCCGAAACGGCAAACTTTGCCCAAACGGCATCAACGAGTGCAATATACATTGCGAAAAAGAATTGTCAAGAAATGCCGGTAAAAAACAGAAAATCCGAAAACTGCCGGACAAAACAGGCAGCACTTCACGCCGCCCGCAAATCGGTTAACAAATCCGGTCAGCCCTCCATAACATCATTTTCCCGGTTCTTGGCAAGTTCGTTTGCCTGCTCTTCATATTGTTTTGTCAGTTTCTGAATGTCTTCTTTCACCGAATCCCGGACATCTTCCGAAAATTCCTTGTCCTTTTCCCCTTGTTCCGCCATTTTATTGCCGTCACGGCGGACATTGCGGATCGCCACCTTCGTCTCTTCACAGAGTTCCCGAACACGGGAAACCATTTTTTGCCGGACTTGCTGCGAAAGCGGCGGAATGTTCAACCGGATCACACGCCCGTCATTATTCGGTGTATAACCAAGATCGGCAGCAATAATCCCCTTTTCAATCTCCTTGAGCGTACCGGCATCAAACGGACGGATGACGATCTGATTGGGTTCGGGGCAGGCAACCGTGGCAACCTGCTTCAGCGGACATGGCGATCCATAAACATCAACTTTGACAGAATCAACGAGACCGGGATTGGCTCTGCCGGTTCGGATGCCTGTCAGATTTTGCTTCAATTTGAGGATCGCTTTTTCCATACGATCTTCAACATCAAGAAGGATTTCGTCAGATTGCATAATAAAAACAGGTACTCTTCATTTCCGCCGGTCATTATCCGTCAACGGCTGCCGGTTGTCAAGACGGGATCACAGAGACAACGGCTCACTCGCCAGTTGCCGCTCGTGCTTCGTCATTTCATAAATGTCCCGAAGCAGTTGAATATCACACGGACGCTGTTCGACATTTCGCCGTGCGAACATTCGGGCTTGCGTTGCCGCCAGTGTATCGACAGACGTTTCCGTCACCTGTCCGAAAGATCGGGCATAGTTCACAAAACTGGGAACATTCGTGGTGACAAAACCATAAAGCATACTGCATGCGCCGATTGTTTTGCCGGTAAAAATACTTGTATTGATGGCGGTTTTCACATAATCGCCGATGAAACTGCCGACAAACTGCATACCGGTCTTCACGGTTGTTCCGCCGTATTCCATCGTCACTTCGCCGTAAGTGTTTTTCAAGTCGCTGTTGCTTGTGCCGGCACCGAGATTGATCCAACTGCCGAGATAACTGTGTCCCAAAAAACCATGATGCTGCTTGTTCGTGTACGCTTCAATGACGGACGCTTCAACTTCGCCGCCGACTTTCACGGTACTTCCCAGCGAAACCGCATCTTTCAAAGCGGAATACTCGATGATTTTCGCATTTTTGCGGACATAGACCGGTCCCTTAAAATAACAAAAAGGACCAATGGAGACCCCCGGTTCAAACACAATCGGACCGTTGGTGCTGTCGGTAATGCAGTGGGCATTCAGCGGATTTCCGTTTGCCGAAAAGACCCCGTCGGCGACTTCCCGATATGAACCGGTGCGGAGACGGTCGTTAAGATTATCGTTCATAATCTGCAAATGATGCCTCACAATGTCGTGGGCATATTCCAGCATCGGGATTTGTATGTCAAGCGGCTTGAGATTCAGATCGTGGATAATCCCGATCAATTGAGCAGCACCCGTCAATTCGGACGGAAACGGATTTTTATTCACAAACAAAGCAGCGGCAACGGAACCGTATTTATCGGCAACTACGCCGGATTTGCCCTGTTTCGCCAGTTCCGCAAGCCGCCGGAACAGTTCTATATGCGGCACGGCTCTGGCATTCAGGGCAAGGATCGGCTGTGTACGTTCTCCTTTGCCCGGATTCCATAAATCAGGAAAATCCAGTTTGGTCATTTCCCGAAGGTACGGGCGCACGATCACTTCCGTGTGATCGGCAAACCGCTTGGCGAGACCGATGAGACGATAAGAACCGACCCGCACGGCAAACGCCGGACGGGCAATCGCTGCCGGAAAAAGGTGCGGTGTACGGCTGTCCTCAAAAAGAATAATATGCATCAAATTTTGTACCGGCTCGCATTTCTGCCGGATCATACGGCAACTTTTCGTATATTGCCGATGCATTGTACCGCAAAGCGGCTGTTCCGTCTATGATCCCCGTGCATTATGGATTGTCCGTTGACTCCGAAAACAAAAACGGATACACTGATAAAGGGAACCGCGATCAAGAGCCAAACCGGCATATCGGCATTCGCAACAAATCGCAATCTCAACTACACAAACTCTATTACTCTGACTAACGCAAAAAATGAAAAATATCCTTTTTGTTATGCTGATTCTGTTTTCGTCCGCTGCCGCTGATGCCGAACCGCAGACAAAAATCCGCCGTCCGTTTTTTACTGTCTGTGCAGATACTCATGATGAGAAAAAGCGTTCCTTTGACGAGCAGCACGCATTGCTTGCCGAACTCGGCTTTGACGGCATGACACATCTTGGGCTGGGCAAAATACCGGAACGGCTGGAATCCGCAAAAAAATATGGATTGAAAGTGTTTTGCGTCTATCAAAGTTTCAACTTCAACAAGCCGCTTGATCCGAAACTCTCCGAAACGCTTGCCTGTCTGAAAGACAGCGGAACTTTTTTGGCTCTCTCCATTGAAGGAGGCAAACCGTCTGATGCCTCGCTTGATGATAAAGCGGTCAAATTGGTACAGGAACTTAAAGCGGTCGCCGATCCGCTCGGTATCAAAATTGTTCTTTATCCGCACAAAAATTCGTGGAACGAAAAAGTTGCCGATTGCGTCCGCATGGCCGGTCATTTTGACGGCAAAGTCGGGGTCATGTTTAACCTCTGTCATTGGGCGGCAGTCGATAAGAGCGAAAATCTTGAAACGGTACTGCAATCGGCAAAACCGTATCTTGCGGCAATCACGATTCACGGTTCGGACACGCCGGAAGAGATTCAAACCAAAAAAGGAAACTGGATTCAGCCGCTCGATGCCGGTTCATACGATTTAACGGAACTCTTTCGGATTCTCGACAGCATCGGCTACACCGGTCCGGTCGGCTTGCAGTGCTTCGGCATCAAAGGAGATGCAAAATTGCACCTTGAACGGTCAATGAAAAAATGGAAAGAGATGATGCCCGTCCGGTAAGGTATTCGGCAATCGCCTTCATTGACCGCCTGACAACCCGCCGCTCTTCGTGGCGGCGGGTTCGGCGGCTCAATCCGCATCAATACCACAGCGACCGCCAGTAACGCTGGTCTAAATCATATACGTCCACAGGCAGTTGCGGGTTATGGTCAGGCGGCAGAATGCCGAATCTTTTCATTTCCCGAATGTATTCCGGGCGAGGAATAAAACCGGGCATGTCGAAACGTTTGATAGTGTCCAATTCCTGCTTCGCCCGAACAATGCCCGCCAGAATTTTTTCATAATTCGGGTCGTTTTTGTCCGCCAAAACCGCCTTCCCGCACGCTTCATATCCCCCCGCCGTTTTCGCCAGCGGTGCCAAAAGCAAAACCGATTGCTCCGGCGATGTCAAATCGTAAAACAAATGCCGCGAATATTTTCGCCTGCTGTCGTCGGGACCATTCGGATAAACCCACCACGTGTGCCGGATTTCATCCGAAACAGAGACCGGCAACTGCCGCTGCTTGGTATGGCACGACGCACAATTCTCCGCCAGCACCTTCTGCATCTGCTGCGTTTCCTCCCATTGCAAATCGCGGCGGTCAAGACTATTCCGGGCATAACCGCCAAGCATGCCGCTGCCGAGTCCTGCGGCCGTTCCCAAATAATTCGCACCGGTTTCAATCCAAAGACGTACAAGCGTCTTTTCCTGTTCGGATAAATCAACGCCGTAATGCTCTTTTTGACAATATTTTGTGTAAAGCATACTGGCACCGGTACCGAGCGTGCGCGGCGGATAATTGCCGAGCGGTCTGTTTCTGCCGTCCGCAATCCACGTCCCGCTGCCGAAACGTTGATTGTCGAGCGCACTATGCGTTCCGGTCATCAGGTTGGAATAACTGATGGAATACATCGGGCCTCTGCCGCCGCTCAAATTCACGACACGGTTGGGTGATTTTCCCGCCCGCCATTCCGGCTGGTCAGGGTTGTGGCAGCGGACGCAGTGTTTATCCCAAACCGGCTGAATGTCGCGCGGATAACTGATGACATCAGGAATCCCCGTTGGTTTTTCCAAAACGCGCCCGAAAGCGTCTGCCCCTTTGTAATCGGCAAGCGGCGTAATCGGACTGGGCGAGCGTTTTGCCGCCGCCGGTGTAATCATCCTTTTGTTCATCGTAACTGTCCGCTCTTCGTGGCAGCCGATACAGGACGTTGTTTCCCCCGGCATCACCGAAAGAAACGACTGCATCCGCTTAACGGTTAAATTGTTTTCGTCCAGTGCCGCAAAGAAAAAACTCCGCAGTGCCGGTAATTCAAAGTGAGCAGAACCGTCCGGTTCAACCGGCACCGTTCCGACCACACGTTCCAGCGTGAACGAACCGCCGTAACTCATCGGTTCCATCCCGCCGGTGTAGTTAATCGGTTTCGGCAGCGTTTCGAGAATCAGCAGTTTTTTGATTTCACCCCGTTTCACGCCGCTCATATTCCGTCCTTCATAGACATCCATCAGCAGCAGACGACCGGTTGATTTGGACGGCTCAACAGATGAACCGATGACACGTTCCCGCGGGCTGGAAATGACCGGACGCGGTTCGTGCAGCCAAAGGTTTTTCTTTTTCCATTCATCGGGCAGTTGATAGAGAACCTGTTCCTGTCCGCTGCCGTCAATTAAAACCATTTGCGTCCCGGTGGCGGCGAGGAAAGCATCTTCCGAAAATGCCCACGGGTCGCGGTAATTGCTTCCTTTGGTCACGGCGCGGGCGGCTTGCTTATTGTCCGGACCGGAGCGAGGGTCAATGAGTCCGACATGTCCGGCGTGTTCGCCTCTGCCATGTCCGGGCGAAAACGATGCGACAATTTTCTCGCTGTTCGGAACCGGTTTTGCATCAATATAAACCGTACCGGGATGAAGATTGCCGTAAAAAACCATTTGCCTCGTGCCGTCGGGATTCATCGTCCAGAGATGATGATAGTGAACCTGCGAGCGGTCAACGTATTCCCAGCGGGTGTAAAGAACCTGTCCGTTGGGCAGAATCCAAGGCGTGTTGTCATGTTCCACGTTGCCGGAAAGACAGCGGATATTGCTGCCGTCGGCATCGCAGCCGTACAAAATCGCAACGGGAGTGAGCCAGCACTGAACCCAGCGTTTCGCCCGGCTCGAAACGAAAATGATTTTATCGTCCGGCGTATAAACCGGTTCGATGTCGTCAAATTCGCCGTCCGTGATTTGTTTCAGCCCTGAACCGTCCGTGTTGATTTCGTAGAGGTGAAAAAACTTTGTTCCGCCGGGACGGTAGGAAAAGAGAATTTTTTTGCCGTCATAATGCACTTGCGGGTCGCGGACGGTACCGGTTTCATCGTCAATGATATAGCGGACGGTTTTGGTCTCCAAATCAAAGATTCCCAATTTACCGGACACTTTCGGACCATTGACGGCTTTCCCGTCCCTGCCGTCATTGGCAGTGTGAGGAGTAACATGTTCGTTGTCAGCGTAATAACCGAAGTTGGCGTACCAATGTTCTTGGCTGTCGAGGCGTACCGCAAAGACGATTTGTTTGACGTTTGCCATCGGTGCGTTTTCTCCTTTGCGGAATCGGGCGAGTAAATCAACCGGTTTCCGCAGAGCAACGTAGTCGTATAAAATCCAACTTCCTTTATCGAGTGTGATGGTGATGGTGTTTTCCCCTTTTTTGACGGTGTTTGCCGGAATCGTGAAGCGCAATTCACGCGGTTCCCCTTTGTTCTGCGGCTGAAAAACGGCATTCTGATTGCCGTACTTTTGAGCCGTTTGTACCGGCAGTGCCGTGCCGTTGATGTTCACGTGAACTTCGGAATTGTTCAGTGCGGCAATCATTCCGATAACGAAGGAGAGGGGTTCGGCAACGTTGCTGTCGGAATCGAAATGAATGGTGAAGGGATGTGTGGGATTTCCTTTTGCCCATGCTTGGTCGTGCGGAGCGGGGTGGACAAAGGGGAAGTCCGTTTTCGGATTACTTTTTCCGACGTGATAGGTTACGCCGTTGGGAAACTGTTTTGGAAAGGCGGCGAATCCTTCCTGAACGAGGGCGAATTCGGAGCAGGACGAATCCGGCGTACCGATGCAGAAAAGGACATCGGATTCGGCAGCGGCGGTTTGGTAACTTGCTGTGCTGATGCCCCACAAAAGGAAAACGGCGTGCAGCAGGCGAAAAAAGCGTTGGCTTTTTGTTGTCGATGTTTTTATTGTCTGTTTCATGGTTTAATATCCTCCGGTATCATGCAGTTCGTTACTGCACCGGTTTATGATACTCTAGTTAACCGAAAAAAACAAGAGGAGTCCTGATAACTAACATTTTGCTTGTCAGGATCATGAAAGGCGGAACGAAAATGACCCTATTAAACAACAAGCAGTCAAAACGGTTAAAATAATTAGCCGCAGAACCCAAAGAAGAAAAACAGACAGCGATGATTTTTCGGTGTTGGCTAATGATTTCGCGCGTTGTGTTGTCCGTTATCGGAACAGCATTGCTTTTGACTGCTTCGGCTGCCGAACCGCTCGACCTCATTCGGCAGCAGTTTGAAATTTATTCCAGACATTCGGGCGAAATCGAACTTTTACACTCCGGCGATACACAAAAAATTGACGGCGTGTTGGAACGTACCGAAAAAAAACGTCAGGACATTCGGAAAGCATTAGAAAACCAATCAGGAAAAAGTATGCGTCCGCCGGTGTTTTTGGAACCGGAAGCCGCGGCACCTTTCCTGCATTACGCCGCTGCCGAAAATGCTGCCGCCAATCGTGCGATCCAATGCGGCAAACCGGACGCTGCCGCTGACGCTCTTTCGTCCATTTACCGCTTAACGGATGAACTGCTGTTGTCAAAATGTCCGGTCAATCGGACTGCCGCCGCCCGAATACGGCTTCAAACATTTGATACGGTGCAGACATTTTGTTTGCATCCGTGCTGCCGGCATAAAGATCACGAAACATTGTACCGCCTTTTTGAGGATCAACTCGCACGCCGTTTGAACGATAAAGTCATTTGGACGCAATACCGTCAGGAAGGAGAAAAGTTTTATGAAAGAATTTTCCGCGGCGGCTGGGAACAAATCCTGCCTTATGAATTGCAGCAGACATTGACCAAGCGGAACGCTTTTGCTTCTTATAAAAAACAAATAACGGTGCGGTTGAAACAGGATCGGGAATGTTTCCGGCAACTGATGCGCGCCGTCATTGAATCGTGTGAATGTCCGTATTATCAGCGTCAAAAAGTGATGGCGGTGCTGGAGACGGAACTGCGGAATCGGCAGGGAACTCCGGGAGAATATGTCTTTGCCGGTTTATTGTTACAGGAAATCCCGGATTCGATGCGGCTCTTTGCGCAGGAACGCACGGTCAATGAAATGATTTATCTTTCGCTGTCTGTTTCCGTTAAGGGACAAAGTCAGCCGAAGGCGAAAAATTTTCTTACCGGCAGCGAATACAAAGTTCAGCCGATTCCTGACGGGATTATGGCAACGTATGATGAAAACATCAAACCTTTTTATTTGCCGTACCGCAGCCGCTGACTGTCCGGCAAAAAACAGGCGGGAACGATGATACTTGCGGTAAAACATTCGGCAAACTTTTTCTGCAAACTTCTGTTCTTTTACATTTTTGCGTAACCGCAGCATTGCCGATTTTCCGGCCTAGAGTTAAAGAATCCTATGCAGGATGCTGGTCAATTCTCAAGATAAAAACAGGGAGGTCAATCTCCCGAAAAAACTGACCAACCGGAACGGAATCCGGCACAAGAAAGGGACAGTTTAGGGCTGCTTGGTTTCCCACCTGACCCGGTTCACTATGTTCCTTTGCCGAATCCCGCTCCGATTGGTCTTTAATCCCCGCCGGTAACGATTTTATTGATCATTCATACAATTTCAGGTTCCCGAATGTTACAACCGCAGGCAGTTCCGATCCGGCGGGCGGTGCCGCCGTGATAAAAAGCGACCGGCAATTCGGCGGTAAATTCAGTTGAAACCGTTCCAGCGGTTTATCACCCCGAATCTGCCAAGTACCGAGTATTTGTCCGTCTGCCGAAATTTGAACATCCGCCGCCGTAAAAGGACGGAATTGATCCTCAACACCGATCACCCCCTTCAAAGCAGCAAACGGTTTCGGTATACGGAACTCCAGCGTTGTCTTTCCGGTCAGCGTCATGCCGCTGTCATAACTTGTGCCGTCAATCAGGCAGCGGTGCTGTAAATTGCCGCTGCGGAGTATGTTGAATTTTTCAATTGTTTTGGACAGCAGCAAACCGCCTTGCTGAACGATAGGAACCGAATGTTCTTTACAGACAAATTCCAAATCGGCAAGCGGAACCATCTTTTTTTCGCCGAAAGTGATTTCAAGAACGGCATCGACAGGAACCGAAAACTGCACACCGTCCGGCGTTTTACAGATTACTTCCTCTTCTTTGACCTGCACCTCCGCTGCCGAAACTCTTGTTCCAGCCCAAAGCGACAACACCGCCGGTGAACGCACAGCCGCTGCCGGTTTCCCGCCGTGCAAAACGATCCCATAAACCTTGCGGTTCGGAATCCGCAGCGTTTCGCCGTCAACCGCAAACGAAATCGTTTCGCCGGTAATGCCTTCCAATATGCCGTCATAAACATCGAATTTTCCGGGTGAACCGGTAACGATCCGGTCGCCTTTGACTCCGGTTTTCACGATCCGCAGCCAGTCCTCTGCCGGCTGCAAAATTTCGGACAATCCTCTCACGGACAGCCGGACGGAAGCAATTTTGTCCAGCGGGACGGAAATGCTGTTTTCCTGCCCGATCAACCGGCAATCCGCCGTATTTTTTGCGATGGAAAAGGACGAAACGGCGAATTGCGATCCGTCTTTAAGTTCGGCAACGGTAAAACTTTCCGGCAAAGTGCCGGCTTTATCCCGCTGCGGCGGTGTATTTCTCCGATTTCCGGCTTCGATCAATTCGGCGAGTTCCGGGTTCACGGCTTTATTATTCGGCTGGCTTACGCGCCGCTGTGGACGCGGGGAAATTTTCAGCACTTGCGGCTCTTTGTCATAGGGATTTCGGGCAAGATTACGCAGTTTGACAATGCCGGACAGAGGATATGTCTTCGTTTCCGACTTGGTTGTCAGCGTGATTTGGGTCATATCCATTGCTTCGATGGATGCGGAAAAAGACGAATCGTCATCGTGAATGATTTCAAATTCGCTGCCGGACGCGGACAGTGCCGCTGCGGCAGGCAGAACTGCGGACAAAAGTAAAGCGTACCATTTCATCATAGGTGCTATCATAACCGGAATGCCGGCAGATGTCAAGGGCGGGCGGAAATAATTGAAAACCGACAGGGACAAATTGATAAATTATGTTCACAACGGTTTTACTCCCTTTTTTCTTAATTTTCAATGACATGTTTTCAAGCGAAAAATAACACCGAAAAAACTTGCCGCCGTCAGTCCGCACAAAAACAGCGGAGATTGTCGCTCGTTCTTTTTCGGTAAGTGCTTGCGGTACATTCGGTTCAATGAAATCGTAAACCGTTAAACTTGGTAAACACTAAAAGTATTATTTCTGGATTGAATTAGCAAGATCACGAAGTGATCTAAAGATTTTTTGCTGAACGTCTGGATACCGCGTAATTTCAACGTGTCCGTATTTGTCATTAAGAGAAGGGTGCATCTCATATTTCATGTTAAAAATGTAAAATTCTTTTTTGTCAAAATTTTCCTTTTTAGACTCTTTTTCATCATCACAGCCTGCGACTGCGCTGCCCCATACAGCCAGACCGGATAAACTCCCCTGATCGACATGCTGGTAAAAATTGATGCACTTCCTGACATTATCCGGCTTCTTAAAGCCATAATTGCCGTCAGACAGTTTTGTGATAAAAATCACACCGCTGCAATTATATGTTTATGCGGTAGAAGGATTAGGCGGTTCTTTAACTCCGTCCAAGATCAATTTATCAGGGAATAAAAATTTGGACGACATTCTTAAAAGCATCGATAACGATCACTTGA
>JAIRPZ010000139.1 GCA_031256755.1 Planctomycetaceae bacterium | reverse complement strand
TCGGAAATCGAGCGGCTGTAAGAAAGACGGCAGATTGCAGATGGCAGACCGCAGCAATCTTTCTTCTGCCGTCTGCAATCTGCGGTCTGCAAACTAATTATCAATTGTCAATTAAAAATACTGCCCATGCAGCTAGCACCGGCGGGCGAATGTCCCGCTCTTATTATCATTTTTTCCGGCAGCGGGGGGGATTTCGGAATTATCCGCCTTTATCGGAAAAACACCTAAAATGCCCAACGTCTAAAAATACAAATCCCTTTCATCCGTTTCGGCAATACGCTTAATCCGGTCAAGGATACTGTCTTTGTGCTTGCCTTCCGGCAGTTTCGCAATTTCCTCACGGAGCAGTTGCTCTCCCGCCGCTTTCGTTTCCGGCGAAGCAAAATCCGACAAATACTCTTGCAGCGTCGTCAGTGCATTCGGCGTACACATATTTTGAATAAATCCCGGTTTCGCATATTCCATAAACACTTCGCCGGTTCGTCCCAGCCGGTAGCATGCCGTACAAAAACTCGGAATGTGTTTGTTGTTCAGCAAATGCCGAATCATTTCATCCAGCGGACGCTCGTCGCCGATATGAAACTGCTCCCGGTTCAACGCCTGCTGCTGCACCGTACCGGGTTCCCGATAACCGCCGATTTCAATACTCGTTCCCGCATCAACCTGCGAAACACCGAAACCGAGAGCCGCATCCCGAATCGCTGCCGGCTCGCGCGCCGTCACAATCAAACCGGTATAAGGGACAGAAAGACGCAGAATCGCAATCATTCGCAGAAAATCCGCATCGGCAACGTCATTTTTGGCAACTTCTTCGATTTTAACGCCGCTTGCCGGACGGATGCGGGGAAAACTAATCGTGTGCGGACCGACATTGTAATGTTTCATCAAATGGGCTGCGTGAGCCACAAGCGACAGCACTTCAAACTTCCAGTTTGCAAGACCGAAAAGTGCGCCAAGCCCCACGTCGTCACAGCCGGATTCAATCGAACGCGCCGGAGAATCCAGCCGCCACATAAAGTTCCCCTTGCGGGTGTCCTGCGGGTGTATCCGCCGGTAGGTGGCGTGATGATACGTTTCCTGAAAAACCTGATACGTTCCGATGCCCGCATTTTTGACGATTTTATACCCCTCGTGCGAAAGCGGCGCAGCATTGATATTCACCCGGCGCATAGACGAAATGCTGCCGCTTTTCGGGTGTTTGTATTCGACACGGTAAATCTCTCTGACCGTATCGGCAATGTATTCAGGTCCGTAGTTGCGGTGTTCGCCGAAAACCGCCATGGTCCGTTTGTGTCCCATCGCAAGCATCCGGCGGATTTGCGTTTGCAGTTCATCAACGGAAAGCGTGCGGCGGACTTGTTCGGTATTACTCCGCCGGAAACCGCAGTATTCACAATCGTTCATACAAAGATTGCCGACATAAATCGGTGCAAAGAAAACGATGCGGTTGCCGTAAACATCTTTTTTCAGTTGCCGGGCGGTATCGAAAATTTGTTCGATAAGTTCCGGTTCGTCCGCATTTAACAATACGGCGGTTTCTTCAACAGTTAACGCTTCTTTATTCTTTGATTTTGCAATAATTTCTTTAATCTGCCCGGAGCCGGTTTTTTGTGTCAATAAATTTTCAAAAAGCGGTTCATCCACAAAATCAATTCCGCTTCCGCTCAATCGGGTCATATCCGGTAAGGCAAGAGTTGCAATAGACATTATTTTATTTTTTGTAAAAGGGATCAAAAGGCAAAACGCCCGTTGTTCACATCATTGTACTCCCTCTATTGACATTTTTCAAGAATGCTGTCCTCGTTTTTACCCGAATTTTCTTCTCTTGAATTTCTTTGTCAAAATCGCTAAAATCGGCAGACCTGTGCGGATGACGTTTGATTTTTCCCGATGTTGACGGCATGGCGAAAGACACGAAACAAGAACAAAAACCGGAAGCCGCCCCGAATCCTGCTGCCGAAGTTCCTGCCGGTCCGCCGAAGTCCTACCGGATGCAAATCACGCTCGGATTCGTCTGTCTCATTCTGTTTCAGATGATCGTTTTGTGGATGCTTTTACCTTCTCCGCAGAAGATTACTACAGAAAAAGGATACGTTATCGGACCAAACGGACAACCCGCACCGGATATTCCCGATCCGGGAACACTATCGAAAAGAGAGCCGATGGTCGAGAAACCGATCACCGATAAAGTGTTCAAAGTGTCAAGTATACAAGGGGAAACGACGGTAAAGTTGACCGTGATGGTGCATGTCCAGATTCGGAAAGCCGATGAAAGAAAATTTGATAGACGGTATGCGGACTGTACTAATGAAGTGGCGGATCAGGTTACGTCTACGCTGACGGCTTCAAGCAATGACGAGCGGAATGAGGTCGGGCATGTCGCCATAAAAGAGCGGATCAAGAAAGTCATCAATGAGGTTCTCGGCACACCTTGGGTGCAAAGCGTGTTTTTTACAGATTGGAATGTTGAAGGGTCCTGAAATCAGGACAATGAGTGTGACGGTGATATTATGGCAGATGATAATGTCCTCGATCAGGAAGAGATACAGCGTCTTCTCAACAGTATGGGGGGAGGAGCCGCTCCTGCTCCGCCGCCGTCTCCGCCTTCACCGCCGCCGGCAGCGGCAGCGGTGCCTGCCGCCGAAGACGGAATTTTAAGTCAGGACGAACTCAACGCATTATTTAGCGGCGGAGCAGCCCCTGTTGCCGCCGCTCCTCCGCCGGTTGTTCCTGATCCGGCAGCGAAACCGGCTATGCCGACTCCTCTTCCGCCGCCGGTGATGCCTCCGCCTGCCGCTGCGCCTGCGCCGTCTGCGGCACCGGCATTTACCGGTTGGAACACCGCTCCGGCTGCCTTCGATCCGGGCGATGATGATGAAGAGGGCGTTCCCCGCGGGGATTTGGATTACCTCCAAAAACGAGCGGACGAATCGTTGCGGTCGATTGCGGCAACGCCGGCGGCTCTGCCTTCGGAAGTGATCGAATTTCAATTTCCCGAATTCGGCGGAACGGTGCCGAGTACGGAACACGTAACATTAGACCAAATCAGCGAAGTTGATTTGGACGTGAAAGTGGAACTCGGCAGAACGTATATGTATCTGGAAGATGTGCTGAAATTGCGGAAAGGGGCGGTTGTGCCGCTTGATAAAATGGCGGGAGAAACGGTGGACATTTACATTAACGGACGGCTGCTTGCCCGCGGCGAAGTTCTTGTGATGAACGAAAATTTCTGTGTCCGCATTGCCGAATTGCTCGCCGGTGCGATTCCGATGGAATGATGTTTCTACGGGCAGGAGAGGGATACGCCGCCGGCAATTTTGCGGCAATTCCTGCGCTTTTCCTCTCCGCAATTTTGCCCGTTTTCACGAAATAAGCGTTACGGCTTTTCGACAACGATTTCAAAGAAATTCTTTTTGCTGCCCTTTTGGACTTCAAAAGAAATTCCCGATGTCGCCGCCGAATGAAAACGTTCCGCAAGCAACGGATTTTCCGCCATGTCAAGTTCCCGCACCGATACCTGATAGACACCCGCCGGCAGCCCGTCACCCGGACGAATACCGCCGAGTTCAAACGTTCCGTCTGTGATCTCGCCCATGTACCGGTTTTTTTCGTTCTCGAAAAAGATTGTTCCCGCCGGCAGTGCCTCGCCGGAAGAAAACTTGACTGTTCCTCCCGCTTTGACGTTTCCGTTTCCGCAGCCGGAAATGATTGTTATTGTTACGATAAGTAATGTGATGATTGTTAATGTTCTCATTGGTTTGTGTGATTGTTAAAGGGTATTTGTTTAATTGATAATTGATA
>JAIRPZ010000081.1 GCA_031256755.1 Planctomycetaceae bacterium | reverse complement strand
CTCCGTGGGGATACCGCGTTTTGTCCCCTTGGCACGGCGGAGGGGATGAAATGACTGTTCCGTATTGGGATCCCTATTTTTATTACGGATTATTCTCGACACCTTACACACCCGGTAATCAGTTTATTGTCAATGCACCGACCATTCTGGATGTGTACGGCAGTTTGTACAACAACGGACTTATCCAAAGCATTGATGCGCTTTATGTCGGGCATGATGTCAATGATCCCAATGCGCAAGCGTATCCGACTTCAGTTCAGGACCCGGCATACAATCCGATCAGCGGCGATACGAATGACTCCCGCTGGATTTATCTCAAGCAGGGGAATGAGTATTACTTAAAATATACCGCTCAAAATGACAGCATTTTGAGTATCCGAATGGACAAAGTGACAGGCGATCCGACCGCAACTGCGCCGGATGACAGCAATCACGCCGCCTTGTTCAAAGAGAACGTTCTGTTCAACGACAAGAAAGGAACGATTACGGACATCGGCGTGATCAACGCGGCGAACCTGACGAACCTCGGTAAAATCATCGACATTAAAACAACGATCAACGTGGCGTATGATTTGAAGAATGCCGGTATTATTGACGGCACAACTACAGACGACAACGGAACGGCATGGAATACGAGCATCAAAATCGGCGGCAATCTGACAACATACCCGGATACAATCGATCCGGTAACGGGGAAAGTCATTGAGCAGGGATCGGTCATTAAAAATGTCCGGGCGATTGACGTTGCCGGCGATGCTGAACTGGCCGGTCAGTTGATCAACGACCGCCGGATCGATGTTCTCGGCAAGATCGATGTCAAATACCGGCTCGGTTCGCTGGCAGTCGATGCGGTTCCGGCTGATACCGCTTATATGCCGGCAAAACCGGCTGTACCGGCAAAACCGCAGGTGATCGGCGTGGATTCTCATACAACTATCACTTCCGGCGGCAATTTCAGCGTCCTTGCAAACAAAGAAGACCTTGATAATCCGACAACGATTACCAGTGTCGGCGTGCTGGTCACTTACGGCAGCATTATCAGCGAAGAAAAAATTATCAACGAAGGAGTCATTAAAAACAACGGTTCAATGCGTGCGGCGGCAGGGATCACCAATACCGGTAAAAATCTCATTGCCGTTGATCCCCGCGATCCGCTCGAAAGAGAATACGTTGCGGAATACCGCGGACGGTTTATCAACGAAGGAGCGTTGTTCATTGAAAACGGCGGATTTGTTAACAGAGGACGGTTTGAAGGCATCGGCGGCGATGTGTATCTGCAAGGATCGAAAAACGCACCCAAGCCGTCTCCGAATAACTTCGTGAATGAGTCCGATGGAACGGTTGCGACCGGCAACACGATTCATGGTAATTTCTATAACAACGAAGGAACGATTGAAGTCGATATGACCGGTAATAAAGTGAATGTCCTTCGGGTGACGGACGGAACGGCTGTCATTAACGGCGGAAAAGTCCGGTACATTGTCGATGACTCGAAAACCGGCGCGTGGAGTTATCTCAAACAAGGGGATCAGTATCTCTTCCTTGAAGTTGATACGCCGCTGCAAACAAGTTATGATCCGAACAAACTTGTCGACGCGGCTGATCCAAGCAACCCGGAGAATTATGACGTGTTCCTTGACGTGAATCAGCAGCGGAAGTTGACTTACGAAGGGGGAGTCGATGAAGTGCTGGCACTTGTTCCGAAATACGGCAGACGGGAAGCAGACCGTTTTGTTGAAGATGAGAACTGGCGGCAGTATTACTGGATGGAAGTCAGCCGGGTGCGGGATTATGCGCCTTATGCGGTCACGCTTAACCAAGTGGCTTTCGGCGAATACCTTGATAAAGTCGGGACGCAGTATTTGGTTCCCAACAGCGACTTCTGGAATCTGCTGGCGAAACTGGATACGGTGACGGCGGATCAGAACGGCATTGTGGATCAGGCGAAGGTCCTTCGGGCATTGGATGAAATGAGCGGGGCGATTTATTCGACGATCGGAACAGCAAGCGTTTTCAATATCAGTGCCGTGAACCAAACGATGGCGGATGTTTTGCGGAGTGATGTTTTCAAGTTTTCGTACCATGGGAATCCGAACAACGCTTACCGGGGACAAACGGTTGCACCGCATCGCTGGAGCCGCTGGGGAACCGGTTTCGGTGTCGGCGGGTCTTCGCAAAATGATGGCAATGCGAGCGGCTACTCGCAATCCTTCGGCGGTGCGATTGTCGGTGTTGACCGGGCGTTTCCGAGCGGTACGCGGTTCGGCGGTTATCTTTCCGGTGCGGACGGCACGGTTTCCTTGAAAGACCTGAACGAAAGAACCCGGTCGCAGGAATTCCTCATCGGTTTCTATCTGCGGCAGGAAATGGTTTTCGGCTATACCCTTGCCTCAATCGGGATCGGTCAGAATACGTACAAGACAAACCGGAATTTGGAATTGCTGCAATACTCGGCCTCGAATAAGCACAAGGGGGACACGGCAACGTTCTACATTGAGCGCGGAATTGATATTCCGTTCTACTACGGGGCGATTCAGCCGTTTGCTTCTTTCCAAGCGGCCAGCATTCGTCAGAGCGGATTTACGGAAAGTATGAACCGGCTGATTGATCATAATGGTCTTGTTGACGGACGATTGGCGAATACCGGTTTGGAAGGGGTCAAGAATCAGACGGACAGTTTCCGGTTATCGTTTGGATCGAGAACGAGTTCCGGTCCGATTACGCTTCCGTGGGGGCAAGCCGCTGTCAGTTTGGATTTGGCGTGGTTCCATGAATTTTCGAACCGGAATGACCGGGATGCGAATTTGCGGATCACGGATGCGGGGGGTGCGAATTACATTACGGGAACGCCGCTTTCCTTTAAGGTTTTCGGCAATGAATCGAAGCAGGACTGGATTAACGGCGGCTTGGGCGTACACCTTGACCGCAACAGTACCCGTGTCTTTTTCGATGTTGACGTTTTTGCTAATGACCGGCAGACACTTTTCACCGGCAACGGCGGCTTTATCACCAGTTGGTAAGCCCCGCAGCAGAGTCCCATCATCAGAGTTGATAAGCCCCGCAGGCGGAGTATTTTTGGCAGAATCATCGGACATGCCAATTTTCGGAAATCCAACCGGCGGGACGTGCGGCACGCATACCGAAATGCCCGATCCAGCCCTTTTGCACCGCATCAGGATTGGGATGACCGTGAAAAATCACAATTTTCGCCCCTGCCGGCTTTTTCGGCGGTAAAAGATAACACAGCGGAAACGGCTGCAAACAATGACGCTTAAAACTCCGGCACCATGCGGCATCCCAATACGTCAACATGCCTTTGTGGTGAACGGCATGGGAAAGGTACGCCTGTTCATTGCGGAATTCTTTGCGGATTTCTTCGCCGTGAGCGTTGAACTGATCAAGAATATCCTGATGCTTGCCGATCTCAAACCGGAATACGGAGGAATTGCCGATGACCGGATCGCGGAATCCCCATTCATGAACAATGATAAACTGACCGGATTGATCAAAGAAGGGCTGTAAATCGTCCAGAATGACGACATCCAGATCGAGAAACAGCGCGGTTCCGGTGAGATCGCTGCCGAGATTGCTGCCGAGAATTGTTAATTTCCGCCATCCGCGCTCCGGCAAAGCGGCATGAAGTTGCATCTCCGGCAAGGGACGGATTTCAACACGGGAATCCAAACCGGCAGGATTATCCGTAAAACAAATAAACCGGAACGGCGGAGATAAATGACGATGAACCGCATCGGCAAGTGCATTGACATAAGCCGGAGAAAATTTTGTTCCCCATTTCATGCAGAATATATTTTTCATAAATACAAACAGTCATTGAACCAAGACGGCAGACAGCAGATTGCAGACGGCAGCAAGAATCTATTTTTCATCAACACAAGCAGTCATGGAACCTGCCGCCATTTCATCACGAAACGGGATTCTATCATAAAACGGCATGTTGTCAAGATGTCCGGTGCCTGCCGCCCTCTTCCGCCGTGCGAGATTTCCGGTATAATGTCCGCTGTTTTATACGCCTATTACTATTTGCTTTTTTAATGAAAACAGCCGTTATCACAACGAAACGCGGAATCATCCGCATTGAACTTTTCGAAGACAAAACACCGAAAACGTGCGGGAATTTCGAGAAACTGGCATCGGCCGGTTTTTACGACGGACTGACATTTCATCGGGTCATCGAAGAATTTATGATTCAGGGCGGTTGTCCGAAAGGAGACGGAACCGGCGGTCCCGGCTATTCTTTTGAAGACGAATTTCATCCTGATTTGAAACATGATCGTCCCGGTATCCTTTCGATGGCGAATGCCGGTCCGAACACAAACGGTTCACAGTTTTTTATCACACATGTTCCGTGTCCCTGGCTCGACGGTAAACATACGGTTTTCGGTCAGGTCATTGAAGGGCAGCAAGTCGTGGATTCTATTCGGGGAGGTGATGTTATGGAGAACATTCGTATTTTATCGCCGGAGGCGTAATGTTTTCCGGCAGTCATGCCCGATATTCGGCGGAACAGTGTTCGGTTTCCCAAAACGTTACCGAACAAACCGGCAATCCTGTTTTTTCCGTTTCTTCATAGAGGAGTTTGGCAAGATTTTCGGCGGTCGGTTCAGCCGGCAGGGGAAATATCAGCAGTCCCTGATCTTTTAAGACAGGGATCAGCGGATCGTGTGTTTCCAAAATGAGCCGATGGTCTAATCGTGTTTCAATCCAAAGTCCGATACTTTTTTTGATGTCGCCGAAATCGGCGATCATTCCTTGTTCGTTAAGGGTGTTGTGCCGCAGCACAATGCTTACTTTGGCGTTATGTCCGTGCAGATTGGCGCACTTGCCCGGATGATTCAACAGCCGATGCCCGTAGCAAAACGAAAATTGACGCGATACCGTAAACATAACGGACGGTGATTATACCATTTTCGATTTGAAATTGTGGTCGTGTGCTAAAATTGTTGTTTAGTCAAATTCGGTCGCTATCCGCAAAGGACAGCAGGCAAACAAGAAAAAGGAGTGAACTCTGTGAATTCGTCCATTCAGCAAGTTCCTTAATAGTATCCAAACAATACCTAACCTATATGGCGAAGATGTTTCAACGAAGCAGGAGGTTTGCACGGCGGTAGATCTTATCAGGTTCCTCGTCCGGTGATTGCCGGGTATTTTACGGCGGCGGCGGTCTTTGCCGCGGGCGGCTTTTTTACGGTACAATACTCTCCGTTTATGACAAAGCACATATTTATTACAGGCGGCGTGGTCAGTTCACTGGGAAAAGGTCTCA
>JAIRPZ010000050.1 GCA_031256755.1 Planctomycetaceae bacterium | reverse complement strand
TTAACGGCGGTATTCTATCCCTTTTCCGAATGTGGCTGCGGTACGTTTGACATTCCGGCTGCGTACCGCTGATGACATTTCAGTTGATAGGCGGTAAATTCCCGTGTCCGGCGGCTTTTCACCGGCACAATTTTGTACGGAAACCGTGCCGCCCGAAGCCGGTTTTGTAAACGGAACAAAAATTGTTTCAGCGTGTTTTGCGGCACAAACCGGGAAACAACACGGACTTGCCGCACTCCCGCCTTTGTTTTGACCGCCGCCTGCCGCTTGCGTTTCTGCCGCCCCGTTTTCCAAACGGACTGGGTAAGCGGCTCTATCTTTTTCCGATGCCGGGGCGCATTCCAAAGCAATTGCAGAAAACGGTACGATTTGCCGCCGAGTTTGAGAGTTTGTTCAAACCACGAAACCGTTTGACTTTGATCGTTGAAGAGCAAAAGAATTTCCTGCGGTTTTTCCGGCAGTGGCGCAGGAAACATCTGCCGGATCACTTCGTTTTCTTTTTCCCGAAGGACGGCAAGGCGGGCAACGAGTTCGTCAATTTGCCGGCGAAGTTCGGAATACGGGGGCAATTGTTCAGTATTGGTTGCAGTCATTGTACAAGTCCGCACCGAAACGGCTATAATGATTCATTCCGGCGCGTAAAATAAGGGCGTTGGTCGTTTTTCCGTCAACCACGCTTCGCCAAAAGCCACCACGACGGATCGACCACGCCCGAATTTTTAGGTACAGACGCAGTAAAATCTTGCCGCTCGCGGTTTTTTCAAAATTGGCGATTTTGGTTGAGCGATTTACTAACTGATTGTAATTTATTTCACGAAATAATTTTTCACGGACAGCGGTTATTTGCGGGAAAAATCGGCATCGGCTATCGGCAATGCCTCAATTCTGTGCAGCGGATTCTAACACATTTACACAAGCGGTGCAAGGCAGAAAAGGGCAGAGAGCAACTGTTTGAGTGTTCGGAACATTTTGTTGAGCGGTCTTCCGCCTCCCCCTTTGCAGAATGCCGGCATGGTGTAAAATATACTATAAACATATCGGGGAAATATGTATTCCCCGATTTAACGTTTCCCGAAATTTAACAACGAAACACAACAAAACACTATGTACACCCGAATCCTGACCGCCGTTTTGATAACGGCACTCGCCGCCGCCGCACACGCCGCCGATAAATTCCGCATCGGCTACATCGCCGAACCCGCACACGGTCTGCACTTCATCGCCGATAAACAGGGATATTTCAAAGAAGAAGGCATCGATGCCGAACTCTTTCAATTTCAAACAACCGCCGAAGGTGCCGGTGCCGTCAAAGCCGGAAAATTAGAAGTCGGAACTTTCGGAACCGCCGCTCCGCTGCTGTTTATCGCACGCGGTGCCGATTTCACAATTTTCGCCGGTATGATGATTGAAGGACAAGCCATTATCACCAAACCGGAAAATGCCGAACTGTTCAAAGACCTGAAAAGTTTCAAAGGCAAGAAAATCGGTCTCGGTAAATTAACCACCGGCGACGTGATTTTCCGCGCAGCATTAAAAAAAGCCGGCATTGACCCGAACAAAGATATTGAAGTCCTCGAATTTGCCGGTCAGGGCGCAGTGGTCGAAGCCGTCCGAAAAGGCGCAGTCGATGCCGGTATCGTGTTCGCTCCGCATTACACGCTCGCCGGAAAAAAATACGGCTTGAAGGTCGCCCATTATATCGCCGATTTTCATCCCGATTACACCTGCTGCCGGCTGATTGCCCCGACAGCAAAATTTAACGGAAACAAAGATGCCTACAAACGGTTTCTCATCGCCGTTATCCGCGCCTATAAGTTTTACAAAACCGAACCGGACGCAACCGTGAAAATCATTGCGTCAACGTTGAAAATTGACGAAGACGTTGTCCGCAAAGATGCTTACACCGACCAATCGTTCAAGTCGCATCCCGACCCGCTGACAGACGGAACATTAGAGTTCTGGAAAATGATGACGGACATCGGTTATCTGCCGGAGAACAACGTCAATCTGATTGAATACATTGACACAAAAGTTTATCGGGCTGCGCTGGACGAAGTCCTCAAACGGTATCCCAACGATGCCGTGTATCAGCAGTTGGACGAGTTTTTTAAGAAACATAATGCTCTTCCGCCGCTGGGAACCCATCATCACGCTCATTAAAAATGCTGCCGCACGTTTTGCCTCACATTTTATTTGCGTTTTTGCTGGCAACGCTGCTGTATCCGGCGGAAGGACATCTCCTTCCGTTTCGGACGTTAGTGCTGTCGGTATTCATCGAATCGGTTTTCATCATTCGACACCGCTGGGGTGCAAACAAAACCGCAAGCCGCGACGTTGCGTCCGTTTTGTTTACATTTTTATTCCTTTGGGAACTGCTGTCCGACCGTTTGAAATGCATCGACACGATGCTGTTTCCTGCGCCGGAACGAATTTTCACGCTTTTCATCAGCGAGTTGCCGGATATGTTAAGCGGTCTCGGCGGGTCGCTCATTTTGCTCGGCAGCGGTTATTTGTCGGCATTAGCCACAGCCGTTCCGTTCGGTTTGCTGGTCGGATGGCATAAGCGGCTTTTCAACGCCGTTCATCCGTTTGCAAAAGTCATCGGACCGATACCGCCGATTGTTTACATTCCTTACACGATTGCGCTTCTGCCGTCATTCCGCAGCGCGTCGATTTTCGTGATTTTTGCCGGAGCGTTTTTTCCGCTGTTCGTCAACACGGTCAACGGTGTATTCAGTATTCCGCCGGCACTGCTCGATGCCGCCCGAATGTTGCACCTGAAAAAACGCGTGTTCTTCTTTTATGTCCTGCTGCCGGGTGCGCTGCCGGGTATTTTTACCGGTGCCTCGCTTGCCCTGCTGCTGTCGTTTCTTTTAATGACGGCGGCGGAACTCATCGGCAGCACTTCCGGCATCGGATGGTACATTAAAAACTTTTCGGACTTTGCGGATTACGAGCGTGTCATTGTCGGCATCTTGTTTATCAGCATTATCATCACGCTGCTCACTTGGCTGACAGAACGGTTAGAGAAGTTTTTGTTACGTTATCGGGAGGTGAACAATGATTAGCATCCGCGGCGTTTCGTTTCACTATCAGAACGGTGCATCGAAGGATGCCGGTCCGGCTGTGCTGGACAATATCAGTGCAGAAATTCCTGCCGGTCAGTTTGTCTGCGTTCTCGGTCAGTCCGGCTGCGGCAAATCAACGCTGCTCCGGCTGATAGCCGGTTTATCTCTGCCGCAGAAAGGGACGTTGACGATTGACGGTCAGGCGGTATCGGGACCGGAAAGAAAATGTTCTGTTGTATTTCAGGACTATTCGCTGTTTCCTTGGATGACGACGGGAAAAAATCTGACATTGGCGTTGCGTAATGCGTATCCTGAAAAACCGCGTCAGGAGATTCGGCGGATTGCGGAAGAGTATCTTGCGGCGGTTGGTTTGCCGGAAAAATGTTTTCATTTATTTCCGGGAGCGTTGTCCGGCGGAATGCGTCAGCGGGCGGCGATTGCCAGAGTGCTTTCGGTCGGGTCGCCGCTTCTTTTACTGGATGAACCGTTTGGGGCATTAGACCCGATGAATCGTCTGCTGCTGCAAGACATGCTGGTAAAACTTTGGCGGGACGGCGGGATGAAACGGACGGTGATTTTTGTCACGCATGATGTTGAAGAGGCGGTTTATTTATCGCAGCGGATTATTGTGTTAGGCAGTTCGCCCGGGCGTATTATTGCCGACCGGCAGGTACCGCATAAAATAGACGGGCGGCATTCCGCCGGCGACCGCAGCATTTTCGATTTGCCGGAAATGAAAGAGTTTCAGAATAATTTGTTAACGCTGTACCGCGAAGACATTTTACGCCGTTTGGAATCCGGCAGTATGCAGCAGAACGGTACAGGAATTTAATACGGGGATTACATTCAATCAATCATTTTCACCGCACTTATTTTTATCACTCCTTTTCATTAAATACATTGATGTCAAAAGTAAAATCATTCAGTTGTTCCGAGTGTTCCGTCCGAAACTGTTACCGCCGCGATAAATCATATCCGGCGTTCTGTTTGACGGAGGAGTTTGCCGATGCCGCAGAAAGTACACGCAAACTTTACCGCGGTCATTCCCTAGACGGAAAACTTGCCCGCGCCGCTGCCGAAATTGAAGGGGAGTATTACGGACGATTAACCCGTTTGGAAGAAACCATCCGCTTCGCCCAAAAACTCGGTGTCAAAAAACTCGGCATTGCGAGTTGTGTCGGTCTGCTGGACGAAGCGTCTCTTTATGCAAAAATTGTCCGCACCGCCGGTATCGAAACGAAAACCGTGATTTGCAAAGTCGGCGCAGTGGATAAAACAGAAATCGGCTTGCCGGAGGAAATGAAAGTGTGTCCGAATTGTGCGGAATCGTGCTGTAATCCGGCGTTGCAGGCGAAGGTTCTGAACGAATGGGGCAGCGAATTGAATGTGCTTGTCGGTTTATGTGTCGGTCACGATGCGATTTTTAACCGGCACAGCAAAGCACCGGTGACGACATTCGTTGTGAAAGACCGCGTGCTGGGACACAATCCGCTGGCGGCACTTTACACATCGAAGTTTTACTACAAACGGATTCTGGACGAAAAAACATTTCCGAAACCGCGGGAAAAATAAACGGAAGAGCGGCTGCCGTTTGGACAAGGATAGCAAAGGATAAACAGGAGTGGTGCATCGTTTGCAATACGCACTTTTTTGAGTACAATTCTCTTATGCAACTCAAAATATATCAGCAAAACACGCTGTCCGTTCTGCGCCGGTTTCTGGAAAAGTGCCGAATCAGCGGAGCAGAAAATGCTTATAACAAACTTACCAACGAACACGAATTGAAAGAACGGCTGGGTTCGTTAAAAAGTTTGTCCTACGTTCATTGGGACAGTATTCCCGATACGCCGCGTGTATGTCTGAAAGTTCCGACCGGCGGAGGAAAAACAATTCTCGCCGCTCACGCTGTTAAAATTGCCGCCGAAACCGTTCTCGAAAAAGAATATCCCGTTGTCTTATGGTTCTGTCCAAGCGATACGATACGCAGGCAGACGGCAGAGGCATTGAAAAATCATCGGCATCCGTACCGGCAGACGCTGGACGAACAATTCGGTATTGAACATGTCCGCGTGTTTGATATTGACGAGAAGTTTAATATCATGCCGCAGGACATTGCCGGTAAATGCTGCATTATCGTTTCAACAATTCAGGCGTTCCGGCAGTCAAAAACGGACAAGTATAAAGTGTATGCGCATCACGAAAATCTTGAGAATCATTTCCGCGTGATACCGAAACCGAATGACGGCAAATTCTCCTTTGCGAATTTGTTAGCGCATCACCGTCCGGTGATGATTGTTGACGAGGCGCATAATGTTTTATCAGACTTGTCAAAGGAAACGGCGGGACGGCTGAATCCTGCGGTCATTCTTGAATGGACGGCAACGCCGCAAATGAATAACAACACGCTGTATAACGTTCACGCATCGGAATTGAAAGACGAAGAGATGATAAAACTGCCGATTGCATTAGTCGAAAACGCCGGCTGGGAACAAGCCGTTGACCAAGCCATTATCAAACGAAAAGAACTCGAACAAACCGCCGAAAAAGAAAACGAAAACAATTATTTACGTCCGTTATTACTTTTCCAAGCCCAAGATAAAAACGGGGAAGTGAACGTTGCCGTGTTGAAGGATTATCTGCTCAACACGGCGAACATTCCCGAACATGAAATTGCCGTTGTCACCGGTGAACAAAAGGAACTTGACGGAGTCAATATCGCGGAGAAAAATTGTCCGGTTCGTTATGTGATAACTGTTGAAGCGTTGAAAGAGGGCTGGGATTGTCCGTTTGCCTATGTTTTGTGTTCGCTTGCCAATGTGAAAAGCGATACCGCCGTTTTGCAGTTGCTCGGCCGGGTTATGCGTATGCCGTATGCCGCCAAGCGGCAGCAGAAGGAATTAAACAAAGCCTACGCCTACGTTGTATCAAAGCACTTCGGCGAAGCCGCGCAAACGCTGGTCGAGCGGTTAATCGAAAAAGGATTTGAGAAAACCGAAGCCGCCGCCGCAGTGGAAACCGTACTGCCGTTTTCCCCCAACGGCAACTTGTATGAAAATCAAGTTGATTTAGAGACAGCGTTAGCAAAAGAAATTGTTCCGCCGTCTATGATGTTATCCGGTGACGGCAGGACAATCACGTTTACACCGGAGACAACCGATGATGATATTGCGGAAGTTTGCAGACAC
>JAIRPZ010000019.1 GCA_031256755.1 Planctomycetaceae bacterium | reverse complement strand
GGCACGAAATTTGTTCACACTCTCAATGGGACAGCGATTGCTATTAGCCGGGCATTGGTGGCGATTATGGAACTGTACCAGCAAAAGGACGGTTCGATTGCGGTTCCCGAAGTGCTTCGAGCGTTTGTCGGAAAAGAGGTGATCCGGCGGGGGTGATTGTAAAACGGCCGCTGACACTTTCCAATACACAACATCCTTATCCACCCGCACCGTCATACTTCCCGCTCCCTAAACCGGAAGGAACGGAGCGAAAACAATAAAAATCAGAAATGAAGACCAAAAACGCTTCACGGATAAAATTCTTCCGCAAATATTTCGCCGCCGTTCACCGCCTTATTTTTTGCCGCAACAGACCGGCAGGGGCAAGTTCTGTTCAAGAGTGAACCTGCGCTGACGAATGAGGCACGGCATCCCGAATCCGCAGAATTGTTTCGAGGAACCGTTCCAATTGAGCAAGCGGCAGCATGTTCAGACCGTCACTCGGCGATTTCTCCGGTTCAGGATGCGTTTCAATAAACAACGCATCAATGCCGACTGCCGCCGCTGCCCGTGCCAGCGGTTCAACCATCCGCCGGTTGCCGCCCGTTGCCGTACCAAGTCCGCCCGGTTCCTGAACACTGTGCGTCGCATCAAAACAAACCGGTACGCCGAAATCACGCATAATCACTAATGACTGCATATCGTTCACGAGACGATGATAACCAAAAAATGTTCCTCGCTCGCAAAGCAAAATGTCTGTACAGCCGGCATTGGTTAATTTTTGGACGGCATTTTTCATATCATACGGCGACATGAACTGTCCTTTTTTGACATTCACCGCTCTGCCGGTTTTTGCGGCGGCAGTCAATAAATCGGTCTGCCGTGCAAGAAACGCCGGTATCTGAATCAATTCGCAAACCGCACCGGCAGCAGATGCCTGATACGATTCATGAATATCCGTTGTCGCCGGCAAACCGGTTCGGGCTTTCACGGCTTCGAGCATTTTCAAACCTTCTTCCAAACCGGCTCCGCGCCCGGAATCCATGCTTGAGCGGTTTGCCTTGTCGAAAGAACCTTTGAAAACAACGTTGATCGGCAGACGCTCACGCAGCGAAATCAGCGTATCCGCAATGATGCCGTTGTACTCGGCTTGCAGCACACAAGGTCCGGCAATGAGCAGCAGGTTTTCTCCCTGACCGCAGCGGCAGTTTCCAATATTCATCGTCATCGGACGGCCAATTGCCGTCAGTACAAGGACATTCTGCGTCCGATTATACCGCAATTTCAGGATCGTTGCCGCCTGTCATTTTCACGCTTGACCGGTTTCGGCAAAATCGCTATTCTCCGCCGCTGTCAGCCGTTTTCATTCATTAACAACCTTTATGTTCTTTAACTCTTGGGAATTTCTGCTCTTTTTTCTGATTGTTTGGGGAGTGTACCTGTGCCTCAAACGGAAACCGCAGAATGTTTGGCTCGTCTGCACCAGTTACGTTTTTTACGGCTGGTGGGACTGGCGGTTCTGTTTCCTGCTCGCCCTTTCGACCGTCACCGATTATGTCTGCGGCATCCTCCTCGACAGCAAAGAAACGCCGGACAGCAAGCAACACAACCGGCAACGTTACCGCAAAAATATTCTGCTGTTCAGCATCATCACCAACCTCGGCATTCTCGGCTTTTTCAAATACTTTAACTTTTTCGCCGATTCCTTCGGGAGAGTGATAGCCCCTTTCGGGCTGCAAGCCGATTTTGTTACGTTAAATATCATTCTGCCGGTCGGCATCAGTTTTTACACGTTCCAAACAATGGCGTACACAATTGACGTGTACCGGGGCAAAGAAAAAGCATGCCGCAATTTTACCGACTTCGCCCTGTATGTCTGCTACTTTCCGCAACTCGTCGCCGGTCCGATTGAACGCGCCGGAAACCTGATTCCGCAATTCGCCGGAAAACGGTCTCTCAATCCCGAACAGTTTTACAGTGCCTTGCGGCTGATTTTCTGGGGCTTTTTCAAAAAAATATTCATTGCGGACGGTGTGTCCCCGTATGTCAATGACTGCTTTGCATCGCCGGATGCTTATAACAGTACAACGCTGCTGCTCGGAGCGTATCTTTTTGCGTTACAAATATACGGCGACTTCGCCGGTTATACCGACATCGCACGGGGAGTCAGCCGGTTATTCGGTATTGAACTTTGTCTCAATTTCCGGCAGCCCTATCTGGCATCGAACATTACCGACTTCTGGCGGAGATGGCACATTTCACTGTCATCGTGGCTTCGGGATTATTTGTACATTCCGCTCGGCGGCAACCGGAAAGGAAAAGTCCGCACTTACGTGAATCTGATGCTGACGATGCTGCTCGGCGGTTTGTGGCACGGTGCGGCGTGGACATTTATCATTTGGGGCGGCTTGCATGGTCTTTATCTTGCCGTTCATAAAGCCGTCACCGGTAAAAGCGTTAATAACGTTACGGAAAAGGAAAATACGGTTTTCACGCTGCGGCAGCGGCTGATGAAACTGACCGGTATTCTTCTCACATTCCATCTGGTCTGTTTTGCGTGGATTTTCTTCCGGGCAAAAACATTACCGGCGGCGTTCACTTACCTTTCGGGCATTGTTTTTTCGGAAGGACAGAAAATAAGCGGCATGCAGACCACATTTGTTTTTTATATGATAGTTGTGTTTTTGATTGACCGTTTATGCGAGAAATACCATTGCGAAGTGCCGCTGCTGCCGAAAAGTCCGGCACTGCGGGGGCTGGCTTACGCTGCCGCTTTGTTCCTGCTTGTGTTCATCGGCGGCAATAATTCCGACCCGTTCATTTACTTCCAGTTCTGACCGTTTTCAGAAACAAAAAGTAATCCGGCGGGAAAACTGCCTTTGACAGTTTCACGCCGTTTTTGTATCCTTCGCCCGTCATTTATTTCGTAACAATTTTACCGAAAGGCATCAATGAGAATGAATCCGTTCCGTCCGCACGCATCGTTCTTCTTCACGCTCCTCTTTTTCGCGGGATTGACCGCTTGGTACATTCACACGAAACCGGAAATCAATACAAAAACCGCAGACCTCATTCACCTTGCGGCTGTATTAGAGTCCGAGCAGAGCAGCAGCCCGAAGAAACCGAAAATCCTCGTTGCAGGGTCTTCTTTTGCCGGAATGGGAATTCACATTGGCGCAATAGAAAAAGCAGCCGGACTGCCGGCGGCAAAAATTGCAATGAATGCCGGAACGCCTCTGGATACATTCGGAATTTTCGAAAATTACGGCAATATCCTGACAAAAAATACGGAAATCCTTATCATTGAATTAGCCGCATTTCAATTCGGGCAGAAACAAAAGGATATACGCAGGACATTTTTTACAAAAATAAAAAATGCCGGCAGGACTTTTATGCCGCAGGATATAGCAGCATGGGCTGCGTTTGTTTCGGA